>JBDHHL010000264.1:0-6377 GCA_039589375.1 Gemmatimonadota bacterium
GCCCGCCGCATACGGCCGCGTCGCTGACAAACTCGGCGTTGCTTATGCCGGACTCGGCCGTACCGACGAGGCGATCCGGGCGGCAAAGAGGGCGCTGGACCTGTTTCCGTTGTCTGACGATGCACTGCGCGGAGCCGGTGTGCTCGCGGACCTGGCTGAGGTCTACGTCCTGGTCGGCGAACACGATGCGGCCATCGACCAGCTCGAGCTGCTGCTTTCGATTCCCTCGCTCCTATCGGTTCAGTTGCTCCGTGTCGATCCGCTCTGGGACCCGCTCCGCGACCACCCGCGCTTCCAGAAGCTGTTGGAGGACTATCGATAGGCATGAACGAGCCTTCCTCCGGCCTGCGGCCCTTACTGGCTGAACTCAAGCGCCGCCGCGTCTTCCGTGTGGCGGTTGCGTATGCCGTCGTCGCCTTCGTGATCTGGCAGGCGGCCGAGATTGCTGTGCCGGGCCTAAACCTCCCGGGTTGGGTGCTGACGCTCGTCATCCTTCTCACCGTGCTCGGCTTCCCCATCGCCCTCGTGCTCGCTTGGGCGCTGGAGCTCACGCCCGAGGGCGTGCGGCGAACATTGCCGGCCGGAGCGGGAGCCGCCGCCGAGCCAACGAGCGCAGCGTCTGCCGTCACGCAGGCCGTCGAGCGAAAATCGATCGCCGTGCTGCCGTTCGCCAACATGAGCGATGATCCCGAGGCCGAGTATTTCAGCGACGGGATGACGGAAGAGATCATCAACGCTTTGACCCAGCTGGAGGATCTGCGCGTAGCCGCTCGCACGTCGTGCTTCACGTTCAAAGGGAAGGCGGCGCACATCAGCGAGGTCGGGGCCAAACTGAACGTGGCGACGGTGCTCGAGGGGAGCGTCAGAAAGGCCGGCGGCCGTCTGCGGATCACGGCCCAGTTGGTGAGCGTCGCCGATGGCTATCACTTGTGGTCGGAGCGCTACGACCGGGAGATGGAGGACGTCTTCGCCATACAGGACGAGATCGCGAAGGCGATAGCGGACAAGCTACAGGTCACGCTCGTTGCCGGTGCAGCGGAGCCGCTGGTCAGGCCGCCGACGGAGAACCTCGAAGCCTACGACCTGTACCTCAAAGGACGGTTCTTCGTCAACCAGGGTGGAGACGGTCCGCGGAAGGGACTCGAGTACTTCCAGCAGGCGCTCGCATGCGATTCCGAGTACGCGCTCGCGCACACTGGTATCGCCGAGGCCTACGTGTGGCTCGGCGGTACCGGCATACTCCGTCCCCAAGAGGCGCTGCCGAAGGCTCGGGATGCGGCGCTCCGGGCGCTCGAGTTGGACGAGACTCTGGCCGAAGCACACCTCCGGTTGGGCCTGTTGAGCTGGACGCACGAGTACGAGTGGTCGAACGCCGAGAAGTACTTTCTCCGCGCACTCGAGCTCAATCCCGGCCTCGCTCAGGCCCATTCCTTGTACGGCTTCTTCCTCGCCTCGATGGGACGCTTCGAGCCATCGCTGGCGGAACTCCGGCGCGGCGTAGAACTCGATCCTCTCTCTCAGACAGCAAACACGTGGTTGGGACAGGTGCTCGCTTGGCTGGGACGGTTTCCGGAGGCGATCGACCGGCTCCGCACGGCGCTGGAACTCGACCCGACGTCCTGGCACGCAAACCACATACTCGGTATGGCCTACCGAATCAACTCCGACTACGCGGAAGCGACCGAGGCGCTGCAAGCCGCGATGGCTCTAGCTGGGCGCCATCCCTGGTCGCTCATGGAGCTTGCGCTCACGTATGCCGCGTCTGGCCGCAAGGCGCAGGCGGAGGCCATCTATGACGAGCTTGTCGCACGGTCACGCGGCGAGTATGTCCCGCCCACGACCCTCTCGTTCTTGAGCGCGACGCTCGGTAGGGTCGATGAGGCCTTCGAGTGGCTCGAACGAGCGTACGAAGAGCGTGACATGCTAATGACTTGGGTGAAGCTGCTGCCGCACTTCGATCCGCTGCGCGATGACCCGCGCTTCGATGCCCTCGTGAAAAGAATGGGCCTGTAACAACACGACCCCGCCAACGTTGCCACCTGCCTGCGAGCGGGCCATTATGCAGTGGACCCAACCATCGCAGCACAGCCGGCGGAAGCAGTATGTCCCGTCTCAAGCGGCTGATCCACGAGTTGCAGCGTCGCCGCGTCTTCCGTGTCGCCGTGGTGTACGCAGCCGTCGCCTTCGTAATCTGGCAGGCCTCCGATTTCGTCCTCCCGGCCCTTAATGTCCCGGACTGGGTGTCGAGCGCTGTTGTCGTCTTGACCCTACTGGGCTTCCCCATCGCGCTCGTGCTGGCCTGGGCCTTGGAGATCACCCCCGAGGGTGTGCGGCGCACGGAGCCGGCCGGGGCCGAAGCCGCTGCCGCGCCCGCGATCGCACCGCCCGCCGTCGCGGATGATATCGAGCGCAAGTCGATCGCCGTACTGCCGTTCGCCAACATGAGCGACGATCCCGAGAACGAATACTTCAGCGACGGGATGACGGAAGAGATCATCAACGCGTTGACCCAATTGAAGGATCTGCGCGTCGCCGCTCGCACCTCGTGCTTCGCGTTCAAGGGCAAGACGCCGGACCTCGGAGAGGTGGGGGCCAAGCTTAAGGTGGCGACGGTGCTGGAGGGGAGCGTGCGCAAGGCAGGTAGTCGACTGCGTGTCACGGCACAATTGGTGAAAGTCGCTGACGGGTACCACCTCTGGTCCGAACGCTACGACCGCGAGTTGGAGGACGTGTTCGCCATCCAGGACGAAATCGCCGGCGCGATTGCCGACAAGCTGCGGTTGGAGCTGTTGGAGACGGAGAAGGAAAGGCTGGTCGAACCACAAACAGGTAACCTGGAGGCGTACTCGCTGTACCTGAAGGGTCGCTCTTATTTCCACAACTTGACGCCCGCCGACTGCCAACTGGCCATCGCCTCCTACCAGCAGGCGATCAATCTTGATCCGGACTACGCCAGGGCCTACGAGGGCCTGGCCCGCGTCTATACCATGCTGGGCGGCGCTGGACCGTTTCATCTGCTCCCGCCACGCGAGGCGTATCCGCTTGCCAAGGCGGCTGTAACGAAGGCGTTGGAGCTGGACGACCGGCTCCCCCAAGCACACACGACACTCGGCCTAGTACGAAGCAACCATGAGTGGGACTGGGCCGGCGCGGAGCGAGCCTTCAAGCGGGCGCTGGAGCTCAATCCGAACGAGCCCGACTCACACGCGTGGTACGCGTTTCACCTCTGGCTGATGGACCGCTTTGACGAGGGGATCGCCTGCGCAAGGACGGCCTCGGCGCTCGACCCGCTCATGCCTCTCTATGAGTCACAAATCGGGTTTATTCAATACTGTGCGCGCAGATACGACGAAGCGCTGCAGAATCAGCAGCAGGTGTTGGAGAAGTATCCGGATTTCTACCACGCGCTGTGGATTATCGGGATGACGTACGTGGCGTTGGGGAGGTACCCAGAGGCCGAAGCAGCATTTCAGAAAGTGCAAGCCGTGATCGGCGCCGTACCCCATTTGTACGTCGATTTTTGTGAGCTCTACGCCTTGTGGGACAACTTGGAAGAGGCGAAGAGGTACCTGGCAGAGCTGCTCTCGCTCTCCAAACAGAAACACGTGCCCCCGGCAACGGTCGGCTTTGCCTACACGACCCTCGGGGACTACGACGAGGCGTTCACCTGGCTCGAGAAGGCCTACGAGGAACGCGACCCACAATTACGGCACCTCCACTTGCCCCTCTTGGACCGGGTGAGGTCCGATCCGCGCTTCCAAGCGCTGAAGAGAAAGATGGGCCGGGAATAGAGGTGTCTTGTCGAGGAGTAGAAGGGATGTGAAGCAACTGCTTGGCTGGTCTCCACGTCGTCGGGCGACGGGCGGGACGCGCCATGAGTGACCGGGCCTCGAGACTCGGTCATATGCTGGCCGAGCTGAAACGGCGGAAGGTCTACCACGTCGCGGCGCTGTACGCCGCCGTCGCTTGGGCCATCTCCATTGCCGCACCGGACCTCTCCGGCGCCCTCCTTCTTCCCAACTGGACTCCTCGACTCGTCATCGCCCTGCTGTTCATCGGGTTCCCGGTTGCCCTGGTGCTGGCGTGGGCACTGGAGATCACGCCGGAAGGGGTGAAGAAGACGGGGCCACGAGCTATCGGCATGGTACGGAAAGGTGCAGTGGAGGCGACATCCGTGACGGAGGCGCCGGAGGGCGCAAAGTCCATCGCCGTGCTGCCGTTCGCCAACATGAGCGACGATCCCGGGAACGAGTATTTTAGCGACGGGATGACGGAAGAGATCATCAATGCGCTAACGCAACTGAAGGATCTACGCGTCCCGGCCCGCACCTCATGCTTCGCCTTCAAAGGCAAGGCGCCGCACATCAGCGAAGTCGGAGCCAAGCTCAACGTCGCGACCGTGCTTGAGGGGAGTGTACGGAAAGCCGAAAACAAACTCAGGATTACCGCCCAGCTCGTCAACGTGGCCGACGGCTATCACCTCTGGTCGGAGCGCTATGACCGGGAGATGGAGGACGTCTTCGCCATCCAGGACGACATTGCACGGGCGATAGCGAGCAAGCTGCAGGTCACGCTCGCCGGCGAGGCTGGCGAGCGACTGGTCGAGCCGCCGACGGAGAACCTCGAAGCGTACGACCTGTACCTCAAAGGGCGTTTCCTCGTCAATCAGCGCCTCGAAGTGAAAGGCGAGGGTCCTCGCAAAGGAATCGAGTTCTTCCAGCAGGCCCTGGCCGTCGATCCCGACTTCGCCCTCGCCTATGCCGGCATCGCCGACGCGTACAGCTACCTCGGCACTACGGGCGTCCCTCCTAAACAGGCGCTGCCGAAGGCGAGAGAAGCGGCGCTGCGCGCGCTCGAGCTGGATGACAGGCTGGCCGAGACGCACTGCGCGTTAGGATGGATACACATGGTCTACGACCGCGACTGGCCGAACGCTGAGAGACACTTCCGCCGCGCGATCGAGCTCGCTCCCTCGTCTGTCGAGGCGCACCTCCGCCATTCCGACTACCTGCTCTGGGTACAGGGGCGCTTCGACGAGGCTGTTTCCGAAGCCCGCCGAGGCGTGGAGCTCGAGCCGACTTCCGTGGTCGCAAACACCTGGCTCGGCCGGCAGCTCTGCAGGGTGGGCCGCTACGAAGAGGCGATTACCCAGCTGCGCAAGGCGGTCGAGCTCGATCCGTCGCACTGGCATGCATACCACAGTCTAACGGAAGCCTATCGGCTGAACTCCATGCACTCAGAGTCGATCGCAGCCGTGCAAAACGCGATCGCTCTGGCCGGCCAGCACCCGTGGAACCTCGCGAACCTTGCACTGGCTTATGCGGCTTCAGGCAAGGCGGCGGAAGCGGAGGCCGTCTATGACGAACTGCTGGCGCGTTCGCGCCGCGAGTACGTGCAGCCGCTCTGGTTCGCTTTGCTGAGCGCCGCGCTGGGCAGAAAAGAGGAGGCGTTCGAGTGGCTCGAGCGAGCCTACGACGAGCATGACCCGCTGCTAGTCATTCTCAAGCACTTCAGAGCCTGCGATCCTTTACGCGACGATCCGCGGTTCGATGCGCTTTTGAAGAGGTTGGGATTCGGGGAATGACCGGAGCATCCCGCCAGCAGCTAGAACGAATCGTGTCATGTTCGAAGTGCCGAATGACCGGCCGCGGTCGGTATGCTATATTGGGGTCATGACACGGCGGAGCGAAACGGCTGATGACAGGTGCGCGCAAAGGGCCTCCTGGATCGTGCGCGTCTCACGGCTGAGTGACCGAGCGAGCGACGATCTCAGCGAGTGCACCACACCGGAGCAGAGGGTCGAGATGATGTGGCCCTTGGCGATAGAGGCTTGGAGTCTCTCCGGCCGGCCCCTGCCAAAGTACGGGCGCGACGAGGCCCCGGTTCGCGTCGTAACCGACGGCTTCAGAGAGAGCGGTCCCTCCTCTTGAACGAAGATTTCCGTGATATCATCCGGGCGCTACTCGAGGAAGGCGCACGATTTCTGGTCGCCGGCGCCCACGCGCTGGCCGTGCACGGCATTCCAAGAGCCACTGGAGATCTCGATCTATGGATCGAGCGAGATCCGGATAACGCGGAGCGTGTTTGGAGGTCGATCATCCGATTTGGCGCGCCGGTGGAGGCACTAGACGTCTCAGTTAAGGACCTCTGCGAGCCAGAATTGGTCATCCAAATCGGGCTTCCGCCTAGGCGAGTGGATATTCTTACCGACCTGACCGGCGTCGATTTCGGCAGCGCGTGGGACTCACGAGTTGTTCTCGCAATCGGCGAGCTCGAGGTGCCCTTCCTTGGACGCGAATCTCTCATTCAGAACAAGCGGGCCACCGGCAGACTGAAAGATCTGGCCGACCTGGAAACGCTGGGCGAGTCACCCTGAT
>JBDHHL010000265.1:0-6366 GCA_039589375.1 Gemmatimonadota bacterium
CGACCATCTCTCCGATCCGGACCTCGAGATCGACTCCCTTGAGGATGGGGAGTTCCGACCCGTCGCTGTCTAGGAAAGACCTGAAAAGCCCGCGGCACGCCAGCGCCGGCCCCGAAGCAGGCACCGAGCTATTCATGACGAATCGCGTCCACGGGAGTCATGCGCGCAGCCTGTATGGAAGGGTAAATCGTTGCCGTGAAAGAGATTAGGAGACTCAGTATGATGATGGCTACCACGTCGATCGGGCTCAGGATGATGGGGATTCGACTGATGATGTACACGTCGCCCGGCAGCGAGAGCAAACCGAGGAAGTCGATCGCCCAACTGACCGCTAGGCCAAGAATGAGCCCGAGCAAAGTCCCCGCAACACCGATGATGAGACCCTGCAGCATGAACACCTTGAGTATTCTGCGGCTGGTCATCCCCATCGAGCGCAGGATGCCGATTTCGCGTGTCTTGTCAGCGACCACCATGATCAATGTGGACACGATATTGAAGGCTGCCACCAGAACGATCAGAAGCAGGATCAGTGCCATTGCCATCTTCTCCAGCTTCAGCGCGGCGAACAGGCCTTCGTTCATCCGCTTCCAGTCCCTCATGATGAAAGGATAGCCGAGCGAATCCTTCAGCCGCTCGGCCACCAGCTCTGCTTCCCAGGCGTCCTCGACCCAGAGCGCGAGGCCCGTCACCGAGCTCCCGAGCCCGAGGAGGTCCTGGGCCGAGGCCAGCGATATGTACCCCATCTGGTTGTCGTACTCGAACATGCCGCTCCTGAACGTCCCGATCACCTCGAACCGCTTGAACTTGGGGATGAACCCGGCCGGCGTAAGCTCAGCCCCGTGGCCCGAGACGAGGCTAACCGTGTCACCGGGGTGCACGAGAAGGCGCTCGGCCAGCCGGAACCCCACGACCATTCCCGGCAGCCCTGATTCGGTGCCATCGAATTCCCAGCCGCCGACGACGAGCTGGTCCGAGATCCGTTCGGTAGCCTGGTCTGTGACACCGCGCAGCGCGACGCCCTGCTGGTAGTTCACGTCCTGAAAGATCAGAGCCTCCGAATAGACGAACGGCTCGGCGATGGTGACGGAGGGATCCTTCTGCACCTCGACGAGCGGTGTTTCCCAACCGTCCAGCCTCAATCCATCTCCGTAGGTCAACACCATGATGTGCGGATTCGTGCCCAGGATTCGATCGCGCACTTCGGTTTGCAGCCCGGACATGACGCCGACCACGACGATGAGCGCCGCCACGCCCAAGGAGATACCGCCGATGGCGATCACCGTTATGAGATTCAGGAATCGAGTTTGGCTCCGCGCCTTGAGATACCTCGAGGCGAGGTAGAGTTCCAACGCCATCCTATGACTCCGGCCTCAAGGTCGGGAACAAGATCACCTCGCGGATCGAGGCGCGATCGGTCAGGATCATGACGAGCCGATCGATGCCCAGGCCCATCCCGCCGGTGGGAGGCATGCCATACTCCAGGGCCACGATGTAGTCCTCGTCGATCTGGTGTGCTTCTTCCCAGCCCTCGTCCTCCCGCATTCGCACCTGCGCCTCGAAGCGCTGTCGCTGTTCGAACGGATCATTCAGCTCGCTGAACGCATTGGCCAGCTCGCGCCTCGCTACGAAGACCTCGAACCTCTCCGTGACGGATGCGTCGCCGTCACGTCTGTGCTTGGCCAGAGGGCTCAGCTCCACAGGGTAGTCGTATACGATCGTTGGGCCGGTCAGATGGCCCTCGACCAGAGCCTTGAAGAGGCCGTCGAGCAGCGCCGCCCGGCCTTTGTCCTCCGCATCCTCGACACCGGCGTCGAGCGCCGCCTGGCGCAGGCCTTCGATATCGAGTTCCGCTACTTTCACGGCGCCGTGGAGTTCGAGCGCATCGTGCCAGCCGATCCTCTGCCACGGCGGCTTGAAATCTATGGTCTCCCCCTGATAGGTGACCTCGGACGAGCCGGCCACCTCTGTTACCACGTGGTGCACGAGCGCCTCCGTGATCTCCATCATGTCCTCGTAGTCGGCGAAGGCCTGATACAGTTCGAGCATCGTGAACTCGGGATTGTGGGTCCGATCGATGCCCTCGTTGCGAAAGACCTTCCCGATCTCGTACACCCGCTCCAGGCCGCCCACGATAAGTCGCTTCAGGTACAGCTCGTCGGCTATACGCAGGTAGAGTTCCGTGTCCAGCGCCCTGTGGTAGGTCTTGAAGGGGTTCGCCGTGGCGCCTCCGTAGATCGGCTGCAACACCGGCGTCTCCATGTGCAGAAAACCGAGATCGTCGAGGAACCGCCGGATTTCCTGCACGACGCGCGTGCGGGTGACGAACAGTTCGCGTACATCGGGGTGCACGGCGAGATCGGCGTACCGTTGCCGATAGCGGCCCTCCACGTCGGCGAACCCGCTGTGCACGACCGATTCTCCGGATTCGTCCGTCTCTTCCTTGCCGAAGGGGAGAGGCCTCACGGTTTTCGCCAACAGTTGAACCTGCTCGGCGCGCAGAGTGACCTCGTCCGTCCGCGTTCTGAAGACCTCGCCTTCCACACCGATCCAGTCCCCGAGGTCGAGGATCTTCACCAACTCGTAGCCGTCTTCCCCCAGGATGTCCCGGCGGAAGTAGACCTGGATTCTGCCGCTCAGGTCCTCGATGTGGACGAACGTCGTCTTGCCGTGTGTGCGTAGAGAGCGGACCCGTCCTGCCAAACGGCAGTTGATTCCCGCCGTTTCGCCGGCGTCGAGAAAGGCCGCGATGGCGCCGGCGGCCGTGCACGACGGCTCGTACCGATAGGCGTAGGGCTCGACCCCAAGCTCGCGAAGTCTGCGAAGCTTGTCGCGCCGTGCCTCCAGGACGTGTTGAGCCTCACCCGTTTCGGTCATGCGATCTGCGCCCCGTACCGTTTGAGGAATCCGACGATGAACTGATCCAGGTCACCCTGCATGACTCTCTGAACATCGCTCTGTTCGATGTCCGTTCGGTGATCCTTGACCAGCGTGTATGGTTGGAACACGTAGGAGCGAATCTGGTTTCCCCACGCGATATCTGTCTTCGCCTCCTCTATCTTCTCGCGCTCCTTACGTCGCTCTTCCATCGCCAGCTCGTACAGTGCCGCCCGCAACATCTTAATGGCTGTATTCTTGTTGCGATGCTGGCTGCGCTCCTGCTGGCATGACACGACTATGCCACTGGGGATGTGGGTGATGCGGACGGCCGAGTCCGTCTTGTTGACGTGCTGGCCGCCCTTCCCCGACGCCCGGTACGTGTCGATGCGGATATCCTCGGGGTTTACGTCCACTTCGACGGCGTTGTCCACGACGGGATAGACGAAGACCGAGGCAAACGAAGTATGGCGACGAGCTTGTTGATCGAACGGCGAGATCCTGACGAGGCGATGCACGCCCTTTTCCGCCTGCAGGTAGCCGTATGCGTAGCGGCCCCGGATCTCCAGCGTTACCGACTTGATGCCCGCCTCCTCCGCCGGTACCAGGTCGAGAACCGCCGCCTCGAATCCGTGCGATTCGGCCCAGCGCGTATACATGCGCATGAGCATCTCTGCCCAATCCTGGGAGTCCGTGCCACCCGCGCCCGGGTGTATCGTCAACAGAGCCTCGCGCTCCGCATCCGTCCCTCGGAGCATGTTGCGGAACTCGAGCTCCTCGACTTCACTCTCGACCTGTTTGGTTTCCGCCCGAAACTCCTCCTCCATCTCGGGCTCGCCATCGGCCTCTATCAGCTCACCAAGCTCTAGAAGATCGTCGGCCTTGCGCTGCACCCGTTCCCAAGGCTCGATCCATCCTTTCAGCCCGTTGATTTCCTGCATGACGAGGCGCGCGCGGTCTGAATCCTCCCAAAACCCCGACACCGTTGTCTGCTTTTCCAGTTCGGTGACGCGCGCCTTCTTGGCCGCTATGTCAAAGATACCCCCTGAGCTCCTCGACGCGTTCCTGAAGCTGCTTCAGCACCCCGAGTTCTGTTGTCACTGCCATGACGGCTCCTCGATGGTTAGAATCTACTGGCGCAGAATATGCTAAGTGCAATATCCATAAACGATAGGGCCGTCCAACCGGACGGCCCTGGGGTTCCTTCCGTGAACCGCGTAACTTACCCGATCTACCCTCGTTTGGTCAACCGCTCCCGCCGTCGCATTTGCTGTCCCGGGGACAGGCGGTGCGGTGCAACAGTGCTGTGGCCGCGTTGGCCCCTCTGAGCCCGGCTCGCCGAGCCTCAGAAGACCCGCTTGCCCCTGGCCAGGATCTCGTTCAGCGCGTCTCGAAAGTAGGGGGTGCTCCTGGCCACTTCCAGGCCGACTTGGTCTACGTACTCCTGCCAGGACTTTCGCAGCTCTTCCTGGAACAACTCCTTCAGGCGGCCTTCCTTCAGCCCTTTCTCTTGACGATCGGGATGGTACGCCGCCAGGTCAGAGATCAAGGCACGAGCGAGGCGCTGTGCGCGAGCGTCCTGATCCGGCTGCCCGAACTTGAACCCGGCCACCGGTTTTGGTGTTGGAGGCGGCGGAGCCGGTGGTGGTGCCGGCGCTGACGGCTGGGGCGGCGGAGGCAGCGGTGCCACCTCGGCAGGCGCTTCGGGCTCGAGCACAGGCTCGGGTTCCTGCGGCGCGGGCGGCATCAGATCGTCGGGCTCGTCCGCCGGCTCCACCGCGGGCGGCATCAGATCGTCGGGCTCGTCCGCCGGCTCCACCGCGGGCACGGCTATCTCCGGTTCCGGTGCGGCCGGCGGTACCATCGCTACCGGTTCTCGCTCCACGGGGGCGACGTGTACCGGCTCCGGCGGCGGAGGTGGTGGCGGCATTGGAGGAGGTGGCGGAGGTGGAGGTGGAGGCGCCGCAACAGCAGCAGCTTTCTCCGCCACCTGCTCCTCCGACAGCACCTCGAAGACGCCCCCGCACACCGAACAGCGAGCACGCACACCCTCTGCCGGCACCTTACGCGGATCTACTCTGAAGACCGTTTTACACTGTGGGCAGGAGACGTTCATGATCCACCCTTCGTCACTTCGGTTTTTCGCTTTGGGATCCTGTTGACCCGAGAATCACGCTGTCCTTGACGCCGATCGACGACGAAGATCGAGCCCTGCTTCGTTTTTGCGTAGGCTTTCATCTCCGTGGCCAGCTCGCCGAGCTCGGCTGGGTGGGTGAAATTCCTTTGGTCGGTCGTCACCACACCGATCGACAGCGTCATGAGCGAGATGCGATGCAGCTGTCCCCTCCGGTCCTTTCCCCAGAAGAACCCTGCCACGCGGTCCTCCTCCGAGTACTGGTACGGAATCAGAGTGTCGAAGATCGACAAGATCTCTCGACAGCACGTCTCAAAGATATCAAGCCGAACGTTGAAGATGAAGTCGTCGCCGCCGATGTGTCCGACAAACCCGCTGGGAACGAAAGCTTTCACGACATCCCGGAGTATCTTGGACGTCAGCAATATTACCCGGTCACCATGGGTATACCCATATCTGTCATTGAATTCCTTGAAGCTGTCGATGTCGGCGTAGCAGACGGCGAACCTTTCGTCCGCGTCCAGGCGCGCACTAATGTCCCGCTCGATCATCCCGGTCCCTGGCAGCCGCGTCGTGGGATGAACGCTCACGTCTCGCTCCGCGCGTCGCACGACGGTGTCTAGACGCAGGATCTTCTCCCGTTCGTCCATGTTGTGCTTGAGAACATCGTCGGCGCCTTCCTCGAGGACCCGCTCGAGAATGTCCACTCCAGGGTCCTCTGACCAGACGACAACGGGGACGATCGCGGTGAACGGGTCCGACTTGAGAGTCCTGATCAGGTGGCAAGTCTCATCGACGTCTCCGTCGCCGTCCAGAACCACCAGCGACGAAGGGCCGCGGTTGACCAACGACGGCAACTCGGCCGGGGCAGCCGGCACGAGGAGCTTAGATCCGTGTTCCGCCACCAGGGCCGCCAGAGCCGGTGGAGGTTGCGGATCGACGGAAGAGTAAAAGACTATGATCGGTGGTAGTGGCATTGAGCGCGACGCGAGTCGAGTTCCCTCCTGAGATTCCCGGTCAACTTAGTCTTGGGCCCCAACGCCGTCAATTTGGCAGCTAGCTCACTCCCTCAGGGGCCAGGCCCAGGTCCAGTTTCTGCGCTTCCCGGTCCACCGAGAGCACCTGGACGTTGACTCTGTCCCCCAGGCGGTAGCTTCGCTTTCGGACCTCGCCGACCAGTGCATACTTCTCGTCCAGGAAGTGATAGTAATCGTCCTGCAGCTGGCTCACATGGATCAATCCTTCGACCAGCAGGTCATCGAGGAGCACGAAGAGGCCAAAGGGGGTGGCCCCGCTCACCGTCCCTTCGAACACGTCACCGAGGTGGCGTTCCATGTACTCCATCTTCTTGAGCTCCA
>JBDHHL010000266.1:0-6359 GCA_039589375.1 Gemmatimonadota bacterium
TTGCGATATTCAGTGGCGCGAGCAGCGGGCCTGGCCGGCTTCATCTTGGCGGTGATCACGTACTGGGGCTCGGTCAACCTGCGTCCGGAAGGCGACGAAGCCTTCGTCGGCGCCTGGGCGCTCACCGGTCTCGTTGCCTGCTTGAGCTTGGCCACTTGGTCGCTGGCACTTCTGCGGCTCGATCGAACCAAGCCGTGGGAGATACATATCCGTCCGTTCCTGCTGCTGGCTTCGGGGGTGTTCTTCTTGGGCTGGGGAACGGGCGAGATCGTCCGCTTCTACGATCTACTGGGTGACGCGGAGCGCTGGACGCTAGCGCGCGACCTATCCATCAGTGCGTTCTGGATGGCCTACGCCGCCGCGTTGCTCGCCACGGGTTTCGGGCTGAAGCAGCCGCCGATACGCTGGGCCGGACTCGGAATGGCGCTGATCGCCGCCGGGAAGGTGTTCCTTTACGACCTGTCCCAGCTTTCACAGCTATACCGAATCGGCAGCTTCGTTTTATTGGCCTTCGTGCTGTTGGCACTGTCCTTCCGCTACCAGCGCTTGCGTCGGGGGTGACTTGGATGAGCGATCAGATCCGCGGCAATAGGAAAGCGATCGCCGCTTGGTGCGTCTACGACTGGGCCAACTCGGCGTTCACAACGCTGGTCGTGACGTTCGTCTACGCGGCCTACTTCGCGCAGCACTTCGCACCCGACGAAAACACCGGCACCGCGCTGTGGTCCCGCGGGATCGTGGTCAGTTCGATCCTCATCGCGCTGTTGTCACCGACAATGGGGGCGATCGCCGATCGCGGCGGGAATCGACGGCGCTATCTCATCGGCACGACGCTGCTGTGCGTCATCGCGACGGCGGTGCTCGCGTTCATTACACCGGAAACGCCCCACCCAGTGCTCACGGCTCTGACGGTGTTCGTGATCGCGAACGTCATGTTCGAGATGGGGATCGTCTTCTACAACTCGTTTCTCCCATCGCTCGTGTCGCAGGACAAGATCGGGCGTGTTTCCGGGTACGGGTGGGGGCTCGGGTACATCGGAGGGCTCGGCGCCCTCGTGGTCGCGCTGGTCGCTTTCGTCGGAATCAATGGTGAGCCTCTCCTCCCGGTGAGTTCGGAAGCAGGCGCCAACCTGCGCGCCTCGAACTTCCTGGTAGCGGCGTGGTTCCTAGTCTTCAGCCTGCCGATGTTTCTCTATGTCCGAGACCCGGAGGGTCCGAAGGCTCGCATGGACATCCGCGGCGCGCTCGGCGACCTGGCGCAGACCTTTCGAGATATCCGCCGCTACCGGGAGGTCGTGAAGTTTCTGCTCGCCCGGCTAGTCTACAACGATGGATTGGTCACGGTCTTCGCGTTCAGCGGCCTCTACGCGGTGGGCACGTTCGACTTCAGCGCCCGGGACCTCCTCGTGTTCGCGATCGTCATGAACCTGGCGGCAGGAACGGGGGCTGCCGTGTTCGGCTTCATGGACGACAAGGGGGGAGGCAAGGCGACGATCGCCTGGAGCCTGGTCGCGCTGACGGTCGGTGCAGTAATCGCGATTCTAGCCCCCAACCGCCTCTGGTTTTGGATCGCGGCGTTCATCATCGGAATCTTCGTTGGGCCGAACCAATCGGCCAGCCGCTCCCTGATGGGCCGCTTTGTTCCGGAAAAGCACCAAGCCGAGTTCTTCGGGTTCTTCGCGTTCTCGGGCAAGGCCACCGCTTTTCTCGGCCCGCTGTTGCTCGGCATCCTCGCCGGCGCTTTCAATCAACGGGTCGGTTTCAGCGTGGTAATTCTCTTCTTCATCGTCGGCGGCGTGATACTGGCCACGGTTGACGAGCGAGCTGGAATCGCGGCGGCGAAATCGAGCTAGGTCCGAGTGCATTGTGAGGGTGCGATTATGTGGCGTATAAAGCGATGGCTGAGTAGGGAGGTTGAAAGGTTCGGGCTTGCGGGCGTTGGCCTTGTCTATCAGAGCGGAGTGGATTGAGTGGTTCACCGCTGTGAAGATCGTCGAACGATCGTAGACGCCTGAAGCCCGGACCCGTTGAGCCAACCTCGGAAGTTTCCTGAAGGTGCCTCATGCAAAGATCCGCGCTCTCTCTAGTCTTCGCACTCACCATCACAACGTGGTCATGCAGCAGATCCGTTTATGTGAACACGTCTATTGCGCCAGGCGACGGGGCGCGCGTTACCGCCGCGAGCATGGACCTAAAGAAGCATGTCGCACCGTAGCCGAGTTGGAGGCCGATACGCTCGCCGTGAGGGTCGAAGAATACGCCGACGCTCTGGAGGTGCCGCTCGCTCGCGTGACGAAGCTCGAAGTCCACCGGGGCCAGAAGTCGAGGGCCGGCGGAGGCGCTGTCATCGGGGCAAGCATAGGTGCGGCTGCCGGAGTAATCACTGCTTACGCACTCTGCTCGGATGGGTGTGTCAGCCTTTACGGCGGAGTCGGTGCAGGTGGTGAGACAAACAGCGACACTGTCATATTCGGGGTAGGTGGTGCCCTCGTGGGTGCCGGGATCGGCGCTCTCTTCGGGGCAGCTATCCACACTGACCGCTGGGAGGAGACCCGTTGGACGATATCCACGTCGGCCCGTCGCCGGTGACGCCGGACGGCGTAGCGGTCTCGGTCTTGCTCCGGCTCTGACAGGTGACGTTGATCACCGCAGAGTTTCGTGACATGTCGGTACGGCGAATTGAGGGAGAGCCATGACGCACGCCCGGAGCGATGGAGAATGGGGCATGTCCAGAATCATCGCCGGCGTCGCCGGGTTCTTCTTCACTTTGTACGCTTTGTCGAGAGCTGCCGACTTTCTGGCGGTGCTCGGAGTCGAGCGCGTTATCGACGGGTTCTTGACTGCAATATCCGGTACGGCAGCGGCGATGTGCTTGTGGTTTGCACTGCGAGGTCACATCGCCGAGAGTCGCGCCATCATGAAAGTAAGCTGTCGCAGCGGTCTCGTGGTTGGGGGAGTGGCCTTTCTAGCAGGATTCATCGGTCCGCTCCTTCTCGCGCCCAGTGCGCAGGGTCCCTTGCTTGGAATATTCATCACAGGGCCGCTCGGTTTTGTCGCGGGTACCGTCGGAGGAGTGATTGTCGCCAAGCTGCGCCGCCGCAAGGCGCTGCTGGAGAGGAACGATTAGGAGACCGCTCGTTGATCCGCCGTCGCTCAGCTAGCATCTCTTGGCAGCCCCACCAGCTCCGGTTCTTGGCGTTTGCGCTGCTAGTTGGACCGCAATATCGAAAGCGCGCGGCGAACTGACTGGATGGCTCAGTATGGTTGGTCTATTTGAGTTTCTTATGGTTCTCGAGTCGATCATCATCGGCTTGGGACTGGCGGAAATCCTGACCGGCCTTGGGCAGTTAATGCGCGCTAGGCGGACCGCGCGGGTCTACGGGGTCCACGCGGCGGTTGTTGGCCTCATCCTCGTGAGTCTACTTCAACACTGGTGGGACGCTTGGGGTCTAAGAGAGGTCGACCGTTGGAGTTTTCCCGGTCTCCTCCTCTTCGTTCTTGGCCCCATCATTTTGTTCCTTCTAGCATATCTGGCTTTACCTCAGACAATAGGAAACACGGACCTGAAAGACTACTACTACGAACACAAGTCGATTATCTGGGGTCTTGGTGCGGTCTATTTGCTGACGACGATTCTATTTCGGCCACTGGCAGCAGGTGGGCAGTTTCTTTCGACTCAGAACTTAGTCCGAGGCCTCGGAATCTTGCTGTGTATCGTGCTCATGTCCACGCGCAACAGGTCTGTCCACGTGGGCGGAATCGCCACTGCGGGCATCCTAATAGTTGTATATGTAGCGTTCTTCTCGTTGTGGCAGACCCAGTAACGACAATCGCAGCAGCCTCAAGAGTTACTCCTAGCTGGCCCGGATCGGTCCCGGCGGCCAGTCTACCATGAACACTAGTTCGGTATGCCGATCGTAATACTCGTCCCGTCGCTGTCGCCGTCGTCGTCGTGGTTGTCGCCAGCGTTGTAAGCCAGAGCGCCCACCACGTCGGTCACCGTGAAGGTCACGCTGGTCACGCTCGTGGCCAACAATGTCGACAACATGAGGCATTCGCCGGCGTAGTCGGTGACGCACTCGTCGACTACCAGGCCCCCGCTCGTCCAGCTTCCATAAACCGTGACCCCCTCGATGGGGTTGTGGTTGCTATCGTGCACGCCGACGATCACGTAGCCGGTCCACGTGCTGCCCTCGTTGGACGCGTAGGGGAACAGGTCGCCTATGTGCATCCCGGTGGCTGGGGGCAAGATCGCTTCGATCTCGACTGTAGAACCGCTCGAGTCGTTGCCGCTGTCGTCATCGGAGATGGACTGACTGGCCATGAGTGCATGGCTGCCGAGCGAGGCGGCCGAAGTGACCCATGAAAACGTCAGCGTGGTGGAGATACCGGCCGCCAGACCGCCGGTGATCGTTTGGGTACCGATGTCGAGGCTCTCGGTATCATCTACCAGAGTGACATCGATGGAAGAGGTGACATCCTGGTTGCCGACGTTGCTTACAGTCACGTCGATCCTCACCGTATCGCCGTGGGTGACCGCGGCCGGAGCGACGATGCTCGTTACCGCGATATCCGTCAGCGGCGTCGGTGGCGGCGCCAACGTGTCATCGACGACGACGCCGAAAGCGTCGAGCACGGGACCGATGGGGTTGGCGAGTGTCAGAGTCGCGCTTCCGGCGAACAGTAGCCCGACGGGATTGTTACCGTTCTCGGTCACGATCAACGACCCCGAGTCACCCCCATCGCTGAATCCCGCCGTCGAGATCCCGATCTGACCCGTGAATCGGGCGACCTTCGTGCAGATAAGCACGACCACTTCGTAGCAGACATCCGCCGTCACGTTGACTTCCGTGACCTCGCCGTGAGTGAGCTTGGTCGTTCGGCCGTATTTCTTCACTTGCTGGCCGACAAACGCCGCGACGGTCATCGAGCTGGGTATCCCATAACCGTCATCGCTTGGCGTCGAGTTGTGGAGCATCGCTCGCGAGGACATGGCGATCGCAGCATCGACGGTGTTCACGCCGCCCGAGAAGTCGATGGGCACGAACGAGTCGAGGATACCGATGGCATCGGTCGGGTCCTCGCCGCCGTCGAACACACCGGGCTGCAGCACGTTGTCGTCGAGCTCCGCCTCGTTGCTGCCCGCGTAAACGTGATTGTTGCTCAGCGCGTACACGTTGCCCAGCGCGTCTTTCACCCGTGCAGCGATGGTCCCCGCCGTGGTCGCCGGGTGGCCGGTGGATACCCCGATGGGGACCGGTCGCGACTGCTTGGCCGTCGGATCGCTGAGCGCCATCAGCATGCCCGTCGGCATGACGACAACCGGGTAGCTTTCCAGCAGCTCGGGCAGGCCCTCTATGCCTGGCTCGATCGTGTAGACTCTGATCTCGGGGGCGTCGTTCGCGGAAAGGCCGACCGCCGTTCCCACGACACCCTCGATGGCCATGAGCACCTCGGTGTGCCGTTCCTGGACCTCGATGGCTTGCGGGAGGGTCTGTTGGTCTTCCGGCTGTGTAAGATCGTCATCCGAACATCCCAGCCACATGATTCCGGCGAACAGCACGGCCAGGAACGGAACGCGCGAGGTCGATCGAGACGTGGGGCCAAGCATGATGCCTCCAACGAGATTGGATTCTCAGACCGGCGGGGGTTCTGCATCTTGTGCGGGGGAGGATAGGAACGACTTCACTTCTCGGTGGTGCTGACGGTTCGGGAAAACGTCGGCGGCTTACGCTGCAGGGATTGTATGCTACAAATCGCCAGCCACTCAGTCAATGGCGAGGGCTAGAGCGGCGGCCCCAGTGGGCTCCTAGTGCAGTCCCGACTCCACATACGGGCGGCGTTTCTCAGAAGGAGCTGGCAGCGAGGGCGCCAGCGGCGACGTGTAGGTGCCGGTTCAGGAAGTGCGATCGCTGGATGCGTAGGCCACAGCTAAACCGCTAGCTGGATAGCGATAGTTGGTAGGAATGTCGTTTGCTTGCCTTTCAATGGGTTCCAGAGAGAGGCTGGGAGCGGGTCGTCGGAGCGAAGCTGGTTTTGCGACGCCGCGGTCACGCCGGCAGGCGTGAGCGTGGCGGAGGCCGGAGCGAGACGATCCGCTCCCAGCCGTAAAACCGGGCTAATTCATCTGCGACGTTATCGTGAACTGGTCCACGACTTCGCCGTCGATGTTCTTGAAGTAGCCGCGCGCTTTCGCCGCATCCCCATCGACATTGAACTCGATGAACAAGGCACCGTACTGCGCGTTCTGGTCTGACGTGTAGATCGACGCCCACTCGCCGTTGCAGCCGTACGGGTAGGTCGTCGGTAGGCAGCGCTCCTGGTCGCGAATGCTCTTGCCGCCCAGTCCGGAGACGAAG
>JBDHHL010000267.1:0-6318 GCA_039589375.1 Gemmatimonadota bacterium
CCAGCGCGACGGCGTCGTAGGCGCCGGGCTCGACCAGGTCGAAGTAGGCATCGAAGCTCTCATCGCGGAGAACCTGCACGGCGCGACTATCCAAGCGGTCCGCAGGTATGTCCGGCTCCGGGTTCCCGCTGCCGTGTCCATCGACCACGTGCACCTCGGTCGCGCCCCCGGCAAACAGGCCATCGATCACCGCGTTTACGTCCCCGACCAGCAGATCCTGGCCAAGCGGGTACTCGTCGTTTCCGAAATCGAACGTCTTGGGGTCATCCTGCCCGGAGAGCCCTTCCATATCGTGCAGAACGAGGATGCGGATGCCGTCGTCCGTATTCGTCTGTACGTCCTCTACAAGCCAGGGCTCAGAGGTCGAACGCGAACTCGATGAGTCCGTCTCCGCAGTCCGCGGTTCACACGCTGACAGGCCCAAGAGGGCGGTCAGCGCGAGCGCGACGGGTGTCAGAGAGTCGATTAGGTGCCGCATGTCCGTGGTCCTCCCAGTGCCGGGTCTTGCCCGGTTTGTCGGAGCGTGATCACCAAGATGGCCACAGAGAGGCCGTCCGGCCATGCGTCTGGAAACCAGGACGTTGAAGGACGATCTTTAGCCGAAACGACCAGCCACGGGAGGTAGAATTGCAGAAGAAGACTCTTACGGGCATCGCCCTGCTTTGCGCGGCGGCCTTCCTCGCCGGAGCTATCGCGCGGGATGGGATTCCTGCGGCGCAAGGGGCATCGGTCCAGCCGTCCAAACTCGGTGTGCTCTGGACCAGCGGCGATCGTGAGGTGGCCCTGAAGATGGTGTTCATGTACACGCTGAACGCCAAGAAGCAGGCCTGGTTCGACGAAGTCCAGTTCATCGTGTGGGGACCCTCTTCCAAGCTGCTCTCGGTCGATCAGGAGCTGCAGATGGAGGTCGCGAAGATGAAGGAGGCGGGCGTGGAGCTCGTAGCCTGCAAGGCCTGCTCCGACAGCTATGGAGTATCCGACAAGCTAGAAGAACTCGGAGTCGAGGTGAAGTACATGGGCCGCCCATTGACCAACATGCTCAAGGGCGATTGGGCCGTGGTGACCTTCTGACCCGGGGATGAACCGTCGGGCCGGCGGCTCATCCGCCGGCCCGAGTCAGTGTGGCTAGAGCTCCAAGTGCCGCTCGAGATCGAGTGGCGAGATATAGAGGCGGAATTTCTCGAAATCTGCCAGCTTCGTCTCGAGCAGCTTGTTCTGTATGTCTTCGCCCAACGTCTGCACCAGCAAGTCGCTGCTCTCAGCGACCTGAATCGCCTCGTAGAGGTCGTGAGGCAGCGACATCACGCCCAGCCGCTCCCGCTCGACCGCGTCGAGCTCGTAGAGATCCAGGGTCATCGGCTCGGGCGCCGGCAGTTTGCGTTCCAAGCCGTCGAGTCCGGCGGCGAGCATCACCGCGAAGGCGAGGTACGGGTTGCAGGCCGCGTCGGGGAAACGGAGTTCGATGCGCGTGGCCAGCTCCTTGCCCGGCTTGTAGAGCGGCACTCGTACGAGGGCCGAGCGGTTCCGCTCCGCCCACGCGATATAGACGGGCGCCTCGAAGCCGACGACCAACCGCTTGTACGAGTTGTACCACTGGTTGGTCACGAGGGCCAATTCCCTTGCATGATCGAGCACGCCTGCAAGGAAGTGCTTGGCCGTCTGTGAGAGGTGGTAGCTTTCCTCCTTCGAGTAGAAAGCGTTCGTCTTCTCATCGGTGAAGAGCGACAGGTGCGTGTGCATGCCGCTGCCGTTCTCTGCGACGAGCGGCTTCGGCATGAAGGTAGCGTGGACGCCGTTCCGCCGAGCGATCTCCTTGACCAGCCACTTGTAGGTCTGAAGCGCGTCCGACATGCGGAGCGCTTCCTGGTACTTCAGATCGATCTCGTGCTGGCTGGGCCCGACCTCGTGGTGCATATACTCCACCGGAATACCCATGGACTCGAGGGCGAAAACGGTGGCCTCACGCAGATCATCTCCCATGTCGACCGGCACGATGTCAAAGTACCCGGCCTTGTCTATGGTCTCCGGAGTTCTGTCATCGGCGAAGTAGTAGAATTCCGCTTCCGGGCCGATGTTCATGCGGGAGTACCCGTGCTCCTGCAGCCGCCTCAGGTTCCGCTTCAGAACCTCGCGGGGATCGCTGGCGTAGGGCGTGCCATCCGGGTTACGGATGTCCGCGAACATCCGGATCGAGCGGGAGCCGCCTATCTTGAACGGAATGACCTGGGCGGTCTCGGCGATGGGAAACGCGACCATGTCGCTTTCCTGAATCCGCTTGTACCCCTCGATCGACGACCCGTCAAAGCCCATGCCTTCCTCGAAGGCGTTCTCGATTTCCGGCAGCGCGACCGCGAAGGACTTCAGGTAGCCAAGTATGTCGGTAAACCACAGCCGGATAGAGGTGACCCCGTGCTCGGAGCAGTACTTCAGCACGTCACTGGACGTGCTGAGGTCGAGCCCGTCCCGACAGCCCATATCGGCCACGTAGGACTCCATCTCCGCCCGGAATCTCTCCACCTGTCCGAGGAAATCATTCATCCGCATAGACTTGCGCCTCCGTCAATCTCTGGGAGTGAGCCGTGTTGTCATGGGAAAAGGGAAGCGGCCGCAGGGCACGCACCGGCACGAATCTACACGGGCGCGCCGAGGCGTCTAGGGGGGTCGCAAGAGGTGACAGGTGGCCGGTAGTCGGCAAGCGGTGGCGTGCGCCGAGCGAAAAGGCGCCAAGGCTGTTACATATGTGGTATGGTTATGATACGTCACTATGCTAGATTGCGGCGGCCTCAACCCAACCGGATAGCCGATATGGATCGCAGTCGATCTGCAAAGCTGGCGCTCTTCGCGAGTCTGCTCGCCTGTGTGGCCTGCGGCGGCGCGTCGGGCCCGGACAGCGACGAAGCCACCGTGGACCTTGTCGTCCTGGTCACGGTGGACCAGCTCCCCAACTATCTGTTCGAGCGCTACGATTCGCTCTACACGGGCGGATTCCGGCGTCTGCTACAGCAGGGTCGCAGCTACACGCGGGCCGTTCACGACCACGCGGCGACCGTGACATCCACCGGGCACGCCACGCTAGCGACTGGGGTCATCCCGGCGCGGCACGGAGTCGTCGACAACGACTGGTACGAGCAGGTGGAGGGCGAGTGGCGCCAGGTTCCCAGCGTGGACGACGAGGAAGGAAGCATCATCGGGGTCCCCGGGAAGGTCGGGATGTCTCCGAGGAACCTCCAGGCCAGCGGGCTGCCGGACTGGATCCAGTCCGCCGATTCCGCCGCCCGCGTCGTATCGGTGTCGGGCAAGCGCACTGCGTCGACGTTGATCGCAGGGCAGACGAACGACGCCTACGTCTACTATTTCGAGGATGATGTGGGTCGCTTCGTCACCTCCACATACTATCGGCAGGAAGACCCGTCCTGGCTGACGCGATTCAACCAGCAAACGCTGGCGCAGCTACTGGCCGATTCGCTTTGGGAGTGCTCGTTGCCGGCTGATATCCGGTCGCTGGCACGCGCCGATGCAGTCCCCTACGAGAACCGGGGCATGCACACTTCGTTCCCGCACCGAGCCGCCGACGAGGTGGGCGACGCCGAGGAGGCAGAGGCATACTTCGACTGGTGGGATCACACGCCGAAGCTCGACCGGGCGATCCTCGCTCTGGCAAAGGAGGCGATCTCCTCGCTTCGGCTCGGTACTAGCGGTCAAGTCGACTACCTGGCCGTCGGGTTCTCGCAATTGGACCGTGTCGGCCACTTCTTCGGCCCGCTCAGCCTAGAACAACTCGACAACATCCTGCACCTGGATCGTTTGCTCGCCGAGTTCTTCGACTACCTGGACGAGGAAGTCGGCGAGGGTCGCTACGTGGTCGCGCTTACGTCCGACCATGGCGTCGTCCAGCTGCCCGAGTACCGGCAGGAACTCGGCTTGCAGGGCAGGTACGTTACGGCGAGCGAGATCCGGGAGGCCTATCGAGTCGCCCGCGAACGCTCGAGAGACGCCGGGGACGACGAGATCGCCCGGGCACGTTTAATCCACGCGCTCGAGCAGCACGACTACGTGGCAGCCGTGATGACGCTGGCGGACCTTTCGGGGCCCGAGTCGCCGGATTCTTTCGTCGCCCTCTACCAGCGCTCGTACTACCCGGGCCGGGTCGCAGGCGTCCTGGCCCGAGAGGGGCTGGTACTGCGGCTATCCGAAGGGATGCATTCGGATCCGGAGCCGACGACGCACGGGTCGCCCTACTTATACGACCGGCACATCCCGCTCATCTTCATGGGCCGCGGGATCCCGGCAGGGTCCAGTGACGAGCCGGTCCGGAGCGTGGATGTGGCACCGACCCTCGCCCGGCTCGCCGGAGTCCCGTTCCCCGATGACCTGGATGGGCGTCCGCTGAACGTGATAGAGAACTAATACTGGACCACTCCGACGTTGACGGGTTGGCGGCCTTTGAATATCGAACACCGAATATCGATTAGCCAATAATGAAGAACCGTTCTTGGGAATTCGACATTCGATGTTCAGCATTGGCAATTCAAAGCCCGCCTTTAGTCCATCTCTTTCTCAGTCTCACCGCCCTCCTCCTCTTCCGTCTCCACGTCGAGCGGGATCTCGACCTCCTCGCCCCATACGTAGCGGGCGAACCAATGCCAGTTGTGCCAGGTGGCGGCGAGTTGCTCCTTCGGCTTGCTGATTCCGTGGCCGAAACCCTTGTAGACGACCAGCTTCGTCTCGACGCCGACATCCTGCAGGCCCTGGTAGAGCTCGTAAGCGTTCGGGATCGGCACGCGGCGGTCGAACTCGCCGTGCTGGATCAACGTCGGCGTTCGGGCATCGTTGATGTACGTCATCGGCGAGGTCTTGGCGTAGACCTCCGGGTCGTCCCACGGCGTGGACTTCAGGTACGTGCGCGTGAACCGGTGGATGTCGGTGTTAACGTAGTAAGTCATCCAGTTGGAGATGCCGGCGCCCACCGAGATGGCCTTGAACACGTCGCTGGTCGTCGTCAGAAAGGCCGAGATATAGCCGCCCTGACTCCAGCCCATGGCCCCCATCCGCTCCGGGTCCGCGATTCCCTGCTCCACCAGATAATCCACACCCGATAGCACATCCCACGCGTCGCCTTCGCCCAGGTTGCGCACGTTCAGCGACCGGAACGCCTCGCCGTACCCTGCCGAACCTCGGTAATTCGGCATCATGATGACGGCACCTTTGGCCAGCCACTGCGTGATCGGGTAGACGTATGACACCACGAGCGCTGGACGCGATGTACCCGTCGGCCCACCGTGGATGGCGACCAGAAGCGGGTATCTGCGACTCGGGTCGTAGTCGGCGGGCTTGAACAGCACCCCCTCGATGGTGGCCCCGTCGCGCGAAGTCCATTGGATGACCTCCCGGGTCCCCAGCGGCCAATCGGCGACCTGATCGGTCATGTTCGTGACCCGTTCGGGCCGGAAGCGGCGAGCGCTGGTGCGATAGACCTCACCGAGCGTCGAAGGAGTCTGGCCGTAGAACGCCAGTGTCCGGCCGTCAGCCGAGAAGTCGGCCGACCAGATCATCTCCGGCTCTTCGCTGATGCGTTCTATCCGGCCGCTCTCCGGGTTCAATCTGAAGACCCCGGTGCTGGTCCGCTGGGAAGCCAGGAACCAGATCCCCTCCTCGTTCCAGGCGAAGGCCGACGGGTTCTCGTCGAACTCGTTCGTGAGGATCTCGAGGTCGCCGCCCGCAGCAGGCACGCGCACGAGATGTCGATTGCGATAGAACGCCGAGTCCTGGAGCATGGAGTTGACCAGAAGCCAGCGACTATCCGGGGACCAGATGGGCGAGTAATCTCCTCCCGGCTCCGTCACCAGCGCCGTGACATCGCCAGATTCCACATCGACGACCGACACGTCTGCCATCCCCGACGCCTGCGGAGTCGGCTCGGGGCGATGGCCAAACGCGATCCGTCCCCCGTCAGGAGACCACTCGAACCCGCCGACGGTGAAGTCCCCTTCCGTCAGGCGCCTCGGCTCGCCGTCACCGTCCACCTCGATGAGCCAGATATGGGTCATACGGAAGTCGGCATCCTCGACCGCGAACTTACCGTATGACTTCTCGCGCGACTTCGCCGCGTCGCTCTCCGGGTCGGTCGCCGTGAAGGCGACGTGCTTGCCGTCGGGCGACCAGCGGAGGCTATTCACTCCCTCGTCCATGCTGGTAAGCTGTCTGGCATCGCCGCCGCCCGGGCTGATGAGGTAGATCTGCTGCTTCTCACCGCGATCTGCCAGGAAAGCCAGCCAGCGGCCATCGGGCGACCAGCGCTGCCCAAAGCTGCTGCCATCC
>JBDHHL010000268.1:0-6303 GCA_039589375.1 Gemmatimonadota bacterium
ATGCAGAGCTATCGCAACCCGCGGCGCGATCCGTACTCACGAATCGAAGCGGGCACCGGGGATAACAGAGCCAATCTGCTGCGCGGGTTCCTATCGTCCAGGATCGGCCGATCGCTGTTCGGCTTCGGCTTCGACCGCATAGACACAGAGGGCTACGGCGACCTGGGAGAATCGGAGCGCACCGTCGTCTGGCTCAGCCTGGCGCGACCGCTGTTCTGGGGTGTCTGGGGCCAGCTGGAATACCGGAACAGCACCACGGATCGCCGCTCGTTTCCCTCGCCTCAACGTTCGGACTGGGTCCTGCGGCTACGCCGCTCGTTGGGCGACGGATGGCACGCCGATCTCATAGCGGGCTCGGGGCGACAGAGGGTCGACCCAGGGGACACGGAGGGCGAGGAACAGAGCGGGTCGGCCAAGCAGATAGGCCTGCGCGGAGCGAGAACGGCCGAGAACTGGCAGGCCCATGCGGTTTTGAGATACTGGAACGGCGAGCACTTCCCGATTTTCGAATCGGAGGGAACGTTCGAGTTCGAGAAAGGGCGTGCTTCGCTGTTCGCGAGCGGTCGTTTCGCTCATTGGGAGGACTTCAACTCGGCGGCGTTCTATGTGTCGCTCGGCTTCGAGCTCCCGCTTGGGGTACGTGCGCTGGCCGAGGCTGAGGAAGGCGACCGCGGGATCTTCGGGTATCTGCCTCGGCGGCGCATCGGTGTCACGCGGTGGACGGCGGGCGCCGAGGCCAAGCTGTGGAAATGGAAGGTCGGTGCCCGAACCGGGCGCTGGCGCGCCGCTCCATCGCCGGCCATCGGCGCGCCGATCGATAGCATCATGCAGCTGCCGGGCGGTACCGTGAGCGTAGTCGAAGCGTGGGCGGGCGGCCCCTTGTTCCCCTTGTTCGGCGGAAGGGTCGAGGGGGTTGCACGCTACACGACGCGCGAGGAGGGCTCGTTCCTGTACTGGCCGGCGGAGGGGTTTCGGGTCGAGGGACTTTACCGGTTGCTGACGATGTCGGACCAGCTGATGGTCAAGCTAACCGGGAAGCTGGGCCGTCGCGGTCCGATGTGGGTCCAGAGCCTGGACGTAGGCGACGGGAGCCTCGTGCGGACGGGCGAGCTGTTCTGGTGGCGCGTGGAGGCCGTAGTACGTATCAAGGACGTCCACGTCTTCTACAACTACGAATACTACGATTCGCCGGGAGCCATCGCCGATGTGCCGGGTCTGTCGCTGCCACCGAGTCGCTACCACTTCGGAGTGAAATGGGAGTTCTGGAACTGAAGCGGCGAGTCGTTTGACACTGGCCCGCGTGAACGAGATGATAGGCGAGAGAGCGGTATTCGATGTACCAAAGAACGGGGCATCCTTATGATCCGAAGTATGACGGGGTTCGGGGAAGTTCTGCGGGAGACCGCGGTCGGGATCGTGAACGTTCAGGTCCGCACCGTCAATCACCGCCACTTCCACGCGCACTTTCGCCTTCCCGTCGGCGCAGAGCGATGGGAAGCGGATCTGACGCAAGTGCTACGCGAGAAGATCTCGCGAGGGAGCGTGCATCTGCGCATGGGCTTACAAGCCGGGCCGACGACGACGCGTCCATTGCAGGTCGACCACGCGCGGGTCGGCGCATACCTGAGCGCGCTGCAGGAGATCAAAGAAAGGCACGCTCTGGAAGGCGAAGTGGATATCAGCCTGGTCACGCGTTTCGGCGATGTGTTCGACGCGCCGACGGAGGAGCTGGAAGAACTGCCGATCGAAGAGGTGGCGGCGGCGACTCGCGAAGCTGTCGCGATGGTCGTCGAGATGCGCGAGAGCGAGGGCAGGGCGCTGGCGGCTGATCTTCAGGAGTCACTGCGCCAGATCAGCGAAGCGCTGGATGGCGTAGAGGTCCGTGCGCCGCAGCGACTGCTACAAGAGCGGGACCGGTTAAGCGCGGCGGTGTCCGAGCTTAGCGGCGATACGCAAGTCGATGAGGAGCGACTGGCGCGTGAGATCGCGTTCCTGGCCGAGCGGTGGGATATCAATGAGGAAGTCGTGCGCCTCAAATCACATCTCGATCAGTTCCAGCAGCTACTCGAGGCGGACGGTTCGCAGCCGGCGGGCAAACGACTGGGGTTCTGGGTCCAGGAGATGCACCGGGAAGTGAACACGATCGGTTCCAAGGCGAACGATTCCGAGATTGCCGGGCTGACCGTCGATATCAAGACGGCCGTCGAAAGGCTGCGCGAACAGGTCGAGAACGTCGAATGAAGAGCTTCGCCGTGGCCATCTGCGCCCCCTCGGGCGTGGGCAAGACGACCGTCGCCAAGCGCCTGATCGAAGGCGGAGAGGAGCTGCTGTTCTCGGTATCGGCGACGACGCGAGGCGCGCGTCCGGGCGAGCAGTCGGGCGTCGACTACCATTTCGTCAGCCGTGACGAGTTCGACTCGATGGTCACGAACGGCGAGCTGCTGGAGTGGGCGGAGGTGCACGGAGACCTCTACGGAACGCCGCTGGCCAATCTGGAAGCGGCCGAGAGGGAGGGGAAGCTGCTGCTTCTCGATATCGATGTGCAGGGCGCGCGTCAGGTCATGCAGGCTCGACCGGACACCGTGACGGTCTTTCTCCTGCCGCCTTCCTTTGATGTGCTGATGGAGCGGCTACAGGCGCGTGCGAGCGAGGACGCCGCGCGGTTACGGCGTCGCATGGAGACGGCTAAAGCGGAGCTACGCAGCGTGCAGGGCTTCGGGTATGTTGTCGTGAACGACCGCCTGGAGGACGCGCTGCGGGATATCCGGGCAATCATCTCGGCGGAGCGCCGACGCCTGGACCGGCAGGCCGGGGAAGTCGAGGAGCTGCGCCGGCGGCTTCTGGAGGAACTGGAGGCTTAGGGGAGGTGAGATGGCCCTTCCAGAACGCCGCTCCATCGAGTACTTTTCTAGGCTCTCGGCAACACTTTGACCATTACCTCATAGGGACGCATGAAGGTCTTCACTCCGTTCGAGGTCGCAGAAACCGCGGGTGGTAACAAGTACTTGGGTGTGTTGGTGGCGGCGCGGTATGCCCGCGAGTTGAACGCCCTGCCGCTCGGGACATCTCCCTACGGGCCGGACAAGCTGACGACTCAGGCCCTGCGGGAGCTCATCTCTGGGAGCCTCGAGTTCCGTCTAGTCAAGCGGCGCCGCCAGGCGTCGTAGAGCAGTTTCCATGCGCCCGTTCGACGGAAAGCGGGTGCTTCTCGGCGTTGCCGGTGGTATCGCTGCGTACAAGACCGTTGAAGTAGCTAGGCGGCTGGTACATGCCGGCTCGGACGTCGACGTCATCCTCACCGAGGCGGGCGAGCGTTTCGTCGGCTCTGCAACGTTCGAGGGAGTGACGGGCAATCCCGCCCACGAGTCGCTGTGGGAGGGAGGACTGGCTCACATCGAGCTGGGCCGCCGGGCGGATGCGATCGCTGTGGCCCCCGCAACGGCTAACATCCTTGCAAGGCTGGCGTCGGGGATAGCCGACGACCTTCTCACCACCACTCTGCTTGCCGCCCCCGGGCGCGCGCTGCTGGCCCCTGCGATGAACAGCCGCATGTACGAGCACCCCGCGACGCAGCGGAATCTGGAGGCGCTGCGGTCGTTCGGTCACCCGGTAGTGGGGCCGGCCTACGGTGGACTAGCCGAGGGCGAAGAGGGGTGGGGCCGCATGGTCGAGCCGGAAGTGCTGGTCGCCCACTTGGGCCGGATGCTGGAGCGAGAGAGCTCGTGGCGTGATCGTCGGGTGGTCGTCACGGCGGGCCCGACATGGGAGCCGGTGGACTCGGTTCGCTATCTCGGCAACCGGTCATCGGGGCGCATGGGTTTCGCGATTGCGGCGGCGGCATGGCGTCGCGGTGCCGATGTGATAGTGATCAGCGGGCCTACCGAGGTGGAGCCGCCGCCGGAGCTGGAGGACGTTAGGCGCGTCGAGACGGCGGGGGAGATGCAGGCCGCGCTGCTCGAGACGGTCGTCGATGCTTCCGGCCTGTTCATGGTGGCCGCGGTGGCGGATTTCCGGCCCGCCAGCCGTGAGGCTGGAAAGATCCGTCGTGCGAGCGGTATGGAGTCGATTCCCGTGGAGTCGTGCCCCGATCTGCTGGCGGGTGCGAGCGAGCGGGCGCCGTCCGACTGTGTGAAGGTGGCGTTCGCCGTGGAGATCGGCGACGGAGGAGAGGAATCGGCGCGACGAAAGCTGGAGGAGAAGAACGCTCAGCTGATCGTTCTCAACGATCCATCCGAGCCGGGCGCCGGATTCGGTGTAGAAACGAATAGAGTCAAGATCATAGATAACACGGGCGAGGTCGAGACGTTGCCTCTGATCCTGAAGACGGAGGTAGCGGACGAGGTCATCGATCGAGCCGAGCGCCTCCTGCCAGGGTGAGTGACGCGAAGGAGCCCCGGGATCTGCTGGTTCGCTACCTAAGACAGCGGGCCGAGTTGGGTCACGGCGAACTGTTCCTGGAGGGATCGTCCGGCAAGCGGTTCCTCGAGCGCTTGCAGACTTCGCTGTCGGCGGCGGCAACGGCCTCGCGACCGTCAGCGGCAGGCGTGAGGCCGTCCGGCCCGGCGCAAGCTGCTCCAGCCGTAGCGGAAGCGGCAGGCGGTGCCGAAGAGTTCGAGGCTCTGCGTAGCGATGTGCTTGGGTGCACTCGTTGCCGGCTTGCCGAAGGCCGTACGAAGGTTGTATTCGGTGAAGGTGACCGGCATGCGGACCTGCTGGTGGTCGGGGAGGCTCCGGGGATGGAAGAGGACCGGTCCGGCCGACCTTTCGTCGGCCCGGCGGGTCAACTGCTGGACAAGATGCTGGCCGCGATAGGCTTTCGGCGCGAAGAGGTCTTCATTTGCAACGTGCTGAAGTGCCGGCCACCGAAGAACCGTGACCCACTGGGAGATGAAGTTGCGGCGTGTCGGCCTTATCTTCGTAGACAAGTCGAGCTTATCGAGCCGAAAGCGATCTGTGCCTTCGGGCGCTTTGCCGCGCAGACTCTGCTTGCCAGCGAGTCGTCACTCACACGGCTGCGCGGCACGACGCACGAGTTTATGGGTGTTCCGGTTGTGGTGACCTACCATCCTGCAGCGCTGCTCCGGAACACGCAGTGGAAGCGACCGGCTTGGGAGGATCTGAAGTCGTTGCGCCGAGTCTATGACGAGGCGGGCGGCCGACCGCCGGGAGGCGAAAGTGGCTGACTGGGTGCCAAACGGAGAGGCCGCCTCCAGGGGAGGCGTGCGAACCGATGCCTTCGCGGAACGGCAAGCGCCGTGGGCGCCGGAAGCGGAGATTTCGGTGCTTGGCGGTATGCTGATCGACGCCGACGCCGTGGCCAAGGCCATGGAATCGGTGGACGACAGCATGTTCTATCGCGAGGCGAACCGCCGTTTGTACCGAGCGATGCGGCGGCTGTTCGAGCGCGGCGAAGCCATCGATCCGGTGACGCTGACGGAGGAATTGCGAGGCACCGGCGAGCTGGACTCGGTGGGTGGCCCGGCCTACCTGGCGGAGCTGATGGAGGCGGTTCCTACGGCCGCCAACATCGAGTACCACGCGCGGATCGTAAAAGACAAGGCGCTCTTACGGCGGCTTATCGAAGCGTCGACCGATACGGTCCGCGACGCGTTCGAGGCGTCGGGCGATTCGGTCGAGGACGCCATCGATCGCGCCGAGCAGCGCATCTTCCAGATCTCGCAGGCCGGACAGCGAAAGGGCTTCATCTGGATCAAAGAGATCCTGTGGCCGACGTTCGAGCACATCGAGCAGTTGCAGCAAGCAGGAGGCGGGATCACGGGTGTACCCAGCGGTTTTCCCGACCTCGATCGCCTGACGTCGGGCTTCCAGCGCTCGGATCTGATCGTCGTCGCCGGCCGGCCGTCGATGGGTAAGACCTCGATCGTGCTCAACTTCATGCAGCACGCCGCGATCGAGTGTGGCACATCCGTCGCCTTGTTCTCGCTGGAGATGGCGAAGGAGGCGATCGTGCAGCGCCTGTTGTGCGCCGAAGGGCAGGTCAATTCATCGCGCCTGAGGAGCGGTAGGCTGACCGAGCAGGAGTACATGCAGCTGGCTACGGCAGCCGGTCACCTGAACACGGCGCCCATCTGGATCGACGATAGCCCGGCGATCACGGCGCTCGAGTTGAGGGCGAAGGCACGCCGGCTGAAGGCGGAGGTTGATCTCGGGTTGATAGTCGTCGACTACCTTCAGCTGATGCGCGGTCCGCGAACCGAGAGCCGCGTTCAGGAGATTAGTGCAATTTCCGGGGCGCTGAAGGCGGTGGCCAAGGAGCTGGCCGTGCCCGTGATCGCGCTCTCG
>JBDHHL010000269.1:0-6298 GCA_039589375.1 Gemmatimonadota bacterium
AATACCTGCTCACGCTGCGGCGCTAAGCTGTCGGAAGGCAGCCTGTTCTGTTCGGGCTGCGGCACGCCCGTCGATGGCGTCGAAGCCGACGAGCTGCTGGCGTCGGCGGCCTCGGACCCGACCGGGTTCCTCGACAGGCTGAGGGCGGCCACCGAAGGCGAGTTCACCATCATACGCGAGTTGGGACGCGGTGGGATGGGGCGTGTGTACCTGGCCCACGAGATCGCGCTCGATCGGCGCGTCGCCCTGAAGGCGCTCCCGCCCGCGCTGACCGGGCACGCCGAGATCGTCCTGCGCTTCCAAAGGGAGGCCCGCACAGCGGGCCAGTTGAGCCACCCGCACATCGTGCACGTCTACCAGGTGCTGGAACGCGGTGGGATCATCTTCTTCACCATGCCGTATGTCGCGGGACCGAGTCTGCGTCAGATACTGCGGCGGACTCCGCAGCTGGACGTCGAACTCTGCCGCCGGTATCTGCGCGAGTCGGCGGATGCCCTCGCGTTTGCCCACAGCCGTGGCGTCATACACCGGGACATCAAGCCCGAGAACATGCTGCTGGAAGGCAGCAAGGCCGGGCGCCTGCTGCTCACCGACTTCGGGATCGCGAAACCTCTGGGTGCCGTCAGCACGCTCACACGGCCCGGTGACATGATGGGTACGCCGTACTACATGTCGCCGGAGCAGTGTGAGGAGAAGGAGGATGTCGACGGGCGCAGCGACCAATACTCGCTCGGGTTGGTCGCGTACGAGATGTTGGCCGGTCGCTTCCCGTTTACCGCAGACAGCCTTGCCGGGATCGTCTACAAGCACGTTCACGAGTATCCAGAATCGCTGGAGAAGGTTAGGCCCGAAGTGCCCGAGGACCTCCGCATCGTGATCGAACGGGCGATCCTAAAGGAACCGGGCGATCGGTACCCGACGATGGGCGCGCTGCTCGATGAGCTGAGAGCCGGAAGAGGCGGCGCTCGATTGAGGCGGCTGTCGGGCATACGACGCAAGGCAGTGACGGGAGGATGGAAGACCTGGGCTGTAGGGGCCGCCCTGGCTGCGGCGGCCGTGATCGTGATTTCTGGCATCGTGTGGCAACAGCTGTCGGCTTCGGGAGGGTCCGATGTCTCCCAGTTGACGGAGTCCGCAGTCATGGAGGGTGAAGGCGAGCAGCCTGGGGGCGGCGAGCCTGCGGCGTTCGACGTTGCGCCGGCCGCGCCGGACAGCTCAGCGGGCGGCGGTGCACGAGCGGAGATCGGTGCGCCCTTGGACGCCCCGGTAGCGACTGGCCCAGGTGAGGCTGCGGGTCGGACGGAGCCAGATTCCGAGCCGGCCGAGGAGAGCGGCGCCTTGCGCGAGGCCCGCCAGCAGGCGTTCGCAGCTCGGGCCGCTGCCGAGTCAGCCCGGCGGACAGCCCTGGAGACTATGGCGGACACTCTGTTCCCGGAGCGATTTCGAGAGCTGGAGTCGCGGCTGACCGTGGCCGAAGGCGCACTGGAGGACGGGCAGATCGTCGCCGCGGCCATCGACTTCGAAGCGGTCCGAAGCGGCTTCGAGGAGCTGTTGGTTCGAGCCCAGCAGCAGTTCGCGGACGCGGAGGCAGAGGGCGAGCCGCCTGTGAAGTCGGAAGACGCGGCTGTCCGGGATAGCCTGATGGCCCTTACCCCTGAGGCCGCCATGGCGTCGCTTCTGGAGACCTACCGGGTGGCGCTGGAAGGTGAGGACCTAGACCGGCTGCGCGACGAGGTGTACCGGGGCGCGATACCGGAGCAGGATGCCAGATTCCTTGGCCTTCTATTCGAGAGCGCCGAGCAACTCGCCGTCACGATCGAGGTTGAAGATCTGAGCCTGGGAGGGGATGAGGCCGTCGCGCTGGTCAAGCAGGGGATGAAGTATCAGCTCAGCGTCACGCACGAAGACAGGACGCACGACCTGTCGCTCCGAATGTTCTTCAAACGACAAGGTCCCAACTGGCATCTCGCCCGGCTCGAGCAGCGTTGATACGACTACTGGCTGGGCGTCAGCGAAAACTCGAGCGCCAGCGTTCCGATCAACTCGTTCTGTATCTGGGAATCGAACTGGAATCCGCTCTGTGCTCGGGGCGCGAACGATGAGATGTAGTCGCGGAGGTCGAAGCGCAGGAACGTGGCAGGCCCCAGGCCGAAACGGAGACCAAAGCCGAAGGCTGCCGCCACGTCGGTTGTGCCTTCCAGTGCATCGAAAAACTCTCCGCTCCGCGCCACGATACCGCCGCCACCCGATAGATAGATGCTCACCGGGCTGAACGGTGCCCGGAAGACGTCGTACAGAACGTTGACGCTGCCCAGGAAGATAGACGCGTCGCTGGAGACGACGTCGGAAATGGCGCTGGGAACATCGAGGTCGGCGAAGGCGTAGCCTGCCTCGGCCTCCACAGCCAGACGCGATAATCGGACGGTGAGCCGGCCGCCGGCCAGCAGCCCCGGCTGATGGCCGAGGTTGAGGATGATCGGGACGGTAGTATCCGGCCGCACCGATTCGAACAGATCGGTAGCAGGAAGATACCCGCCGACGAAGCCGGACAGGCCGATCCGCACCTGCCCTGCGAGCGGAGTAGCGCAGCATACTGCCAGCCCGACGATGAGCGTCAGTCGGCGAATCATCGAGTTTCTCCTGGTATGTCAGCAGACGGAACCCGGACCGCCCCCGACCTTGGGCAGCGGGAGATGAGCACGTCGATTACGAGGGGGTGTCGACAGGAAACTAGCCCTCGAAGCCGGCTGGCGCAAACGGCGACCGAATGCCGGGCCGGGGTGCTTCGATTGCCGGCCACGCGGCCTAGCGCGGGCCGTAGAGGTCGTACCGGAGATCGCGCAGGAATGGCACGTGCCGCCGCACCCGCTCGATGTCGCCCAGGTCGATCTCCGTCACCAGTAGCTCCTCTTCATCGGTGCGAGCTCGCGCGAGGATCTTGCCGTCGGGCCCCGCGACGAAGCTCTCGCCGAAGAACTGAAGATCCCCGTCGACGCCCGCGCGATTGGCAACGGCCACGAAGACCTGATTCGCCACCGCTGACGCCTGGATCTCGATCTCCCACACATCCCGAAATGCCTGTTCTGACATCGATGTCGCAGTCGGCACGACGACGAGCTCGGCGCCGCCGAGGGCGAGAGCGCGGAAGTGCTCCGGGTAGTGACGGTCGTAGCAGATAGCCACGCCGACGCGTCCGGCCGTCGTCTCGTAGACGGGCCAACCTGTGTCGCCGGGCCAATAATAGAACTTCTCGTTGTAACCTGGCTCCTCGGCGATGTGAAGCATGCGGCTGGTCCCGAGAAGCGTGCCATCGCTGTCGATGACGGGTGACGAGTCGTAGTAGCGGCCCGGAGCCGCACGTTCGAATACGTTGGCGACCGTAACCAGCCCGAACTCCGCCGCGGCTGCCTGGAATTGTTCCGTGGTCGGTCCCGGAATCGGCTCCGACCAGTCGAAGTACCGCGCGTCAGCTCGCACCTGTGGAAAGAAGAAGTCGAGCGCCAACTCGGGGAAGATGATGAGATCGGCGCCCCGATCCTTGGCTCGCGCCATCCACTCGATCGCCTTGTCGAGGCTAGTCGTCCGGTCGCCCTCGTGACGGAACTGCGCGCACGCCACCTTCATTGTGTAACCTCCGGTCTGGGCTGATTTCTCGCTTCTTGCGCCGTCTTCTACTGGCCTGCGCGTATCAGGATCGCGGTTGACCGGGTCGTGAACAAGGGGGGTGCTGAGGGGTTTCGAATAACGAATATCGAATTTCGAATGTCGAAGATCTATTTCATCATTCGGTGTTCGATATCCGATATTCGACATTCGATTGTCCTTGACACCTTCGGGTGGTCGCGACAGGTTTTTTGTGAACCGCGTGCCGGGCGCCCCGGGTGTATCCGTGGGCGGCCCGGTTTTTCGCTCAGTGGAATGACGATAGCCAAGAAAGGTGGGCGCGGAGATGTTGAAGTTGGAGCTCCAGGACGGCTCCGAGGTAGAGGTCGAGCCCGGTATCTCGGCCCGCGAGCTGGCGGAGCAAGTTGATGGTGATGTTGCCGCGGAGGCGATCGCGGCGAAACTGGATGACGAAATCATCGAGCTCTCCCGGCCGATTCAGCGGTCGGGTAAGGTCAGGTTTCTGACCGAAGACGACAACGATGTAGACTCGCTCTACGTGCTTCGCCACTCGGCGGCGCACGTTCTGGCTACGGCGGTACGAAGCCTCTGGCCTGGTGCGGGCATCGGCTTCGGTCCTCCGATTGCGGACGGGTTCTACTACGACTTCGATGTCGAGCAGCCTTTCACTCCCGAGGATCTCGAAAGGATCGAGACGCGGATGGCGGAAGTGATCGCCGAAGATGACGCGTTCGAGCGGCGCGAGGTAGAGCAGGGCGAGGCGCAGGCTCTTTTCTCGGACGACCCGTACAAGCTCGAGCGGCTCGAGGAGATCGGCGAGGATGATGTCATCTCGATCTACCGTGATGGGTCGTTCCTCGATCTGTGTCGCGGCCCGCATATGCCGTCCACGGGACGCGTCAAGAACTTCAAGTTGCTGCACGCGGCGGGAGCCTACTGGCGTGGCGATGAGCGCCGGCCGATGCTGCAGAGGATCTACGGCACCAGCTTCTTCGAGAAGCCGAATCTGGAAGAGCATCTGCGGCGGCTCGAGGAGGCGCGCCGGCGCGATCACCGCCTGATCGGCAAGGAGTTGGATCTCTTTAGTATCCAGGAGGATGTCGGCCCCGGCCTGATTCACTGGCATCCCAAGGGCGCCATGATCCAGTTCATCTTGCGCCGATTCCTGGAAGACGAGCTTCTGCGCCGCGGCTACGACTTCGTTTATACGCCGCACATCGCGAGGGAAGCGCTGTTCCGCAGGTCTGGCCACTTGCAGGCGTATTCCGAGGTGATGTTCCCGTCAATGGAGATGGAAGGGGAGAAGGAGGACTATCGGGTCAAACCGATGAACTGCCCATCCCATATGGAGATCTTCGCCTCGAGACAGCGGAGTTACCGCGACCTCCCCATCCGCTATGCCGAGATCGCCAGCGACTACCGAAACGAGAAATCTGGTACGCTGCACGGCATGCTGCGGGTGCGTGGACTGACGATGGACGACGCCCACATCTTTTGCCGGCCGGACCAGGTCGAGGATGAGATCTACGCGCTACTCGATCTCGCCGACTACATCTACGGGACGTTCGGGCTGCAGTACCGGCTAGACTTCTCGACTCGGCCGCAGAAGCGGATCGGTTCGGACGAGGTTTGGGATGAGGCCGAGAACGCTCTGCGAAACGCCATCGAGCGCAGAGGCTTGACGTTCGCCGTTGACAAGGGTGGCGGTGCGTTCTACGGGCCGAAGATAGACGTGAAGTTCCTCGATGCCATCGGCCGCGAGTGGCAGGGCTCGACGATTCAGCTCGACTTCGTTCTGCCCGAGCGGTTCGATCTGTCGTACGTGGGCGCCGACAACCAACGGCATCGGCCGGTGATGATTCACCGAGCCATCTACGGGACGCTGGAGCGTTTCGTCGGTGGGCTGATCGAGAACTTCGCCGGCGCGTTTCCGGTATGGCTCGCACCGGTCCAGGTGCGCGTGTTGCCGATCTCTGACGAACTGGTCGGGCCGGCCCGTGAGGTGCAGCAGGCGCTGCAAGAGGCGGGTGTGCGGGCAGAGCTGGACGACCGAACCGAGACCCTATCGTACCGAATCCGGGACGGCGAGCTGCAGAAGGTCCCGTATCTGGCGGTGATCGGAAACCGGGAGGCGGAGGCGGGTACCGTAGCCGTGCGCAGGCGGGGCGCGGAGAAGAAGCAGGTCGTGATGCCGGTACCGGAGTTCGTGGCACAGGTGTCGGACGAAGATCGATCCCGTAGGCTTGACTAGTGCGATCTCGCGGGCCTGACCGCCCCCGTTGACAAAAGGGATGGATCCTTCAAGTTTTCCGGGCACAATGAGTGAAGTGGCGGCCTGATGGACACCGCCCACCTTTCGGCCCGCGAGTATCAGGCGGCGCCGCCGGGTCCGAGCGATAGCACCTGAGGTCGGTCGTGGGATATGCCGGCGGGCAGGTGTCTGTCGGCTTGGGTCCATCGCTTTTGTTTGGGGTCGCCTGAATCCAGAGGAAGGGAGAGAGACTATCGATAAGAACGAGCCCCGCGTGAACAACCAGATCAGGATAAGCCCGGTCAGGTTAGTTGACGTAGGCGGCGAGCAAATTGGGATCGTCTCGATCGAGGATGCGCGTGCGGCGGCTGAGAAACGTGGCCTCGACCTGGTGGAAGTAGCAGCTGCTGCTCGACCTCCCGT
>JBDHHL010000270.1:0-6286 GCA_039589375.1 Gemmatimonadota bacterium
CGAAAGGACTGTCCCCACCGGGCAGAGCCCGGCGGGGACAGCTTTTTCCGCCCGCATCCGTCTCGGGTGGAGGGGGCTACTGACAGTACGCGGTGCCCTTGAGGTTGGGGTTCACCAGGCACTCGCTCTCGGAGATTGGGATGCAGATCGCCCGCGGGTTCTCACCCGGATAGATGATCGTTCCGCCGTAGATGAACTGGACGGCCGGCAGGTAATCGAGACCTGCCGCATCCCAGCGCCGCATGTCGAATAAGCGGCGACCCTCGAGCCAGAGCGTCAGGTGGCGCTCGTGGTCCAGGGTGATCCAGGCCTCCTGCAGCGTCATCCCGGTCGGATCGATGGGGTCGAGGTCCCAGAAATCCCGCACGTCGTTGATCCTGGCGATGGCGCCCGGCACATCGCTGGCCTGCACCAGCCGTGCCTCCGCCTCGATCAGCCGCATCTCCGTACCCTTCACCACCGGAATATCGGCTCCGTGACTCTGGTACTTCTCCTGTTGGTGGTGCGGTGTCGACCCGTCTGCGCCCTGATCGTGGCCGCAGCCGGTTCCCGGCAGGGTGCAGTCCGTGTACGGAGTCCGCGGATCTTGCGGATCCAGGCTGCCCACGTACGTGTTGTACGCGGACATCTCCGGTCGCCGGTGGGTCTCTTCGTAGACCTCGTTCTCCTCACGACCCGAGGTTACGTGGTAGACAGCGTGGAATTCAAAATCGGTCTCCACCTCGCCGGCGTCAATCACCGCGTTCGTCCAATCGCCCAGGCCGACGTACGCCTGCGCGCGGCCGCCGTACGCCGCGGTCTCGACCTCGCTGAGACCCGCCTGCCCGGCATGGTCGATGGCCTCGGTGAAGTGGGCCACAGCCTTCTGGAACGCCGCGCTCGGCTCCTGGGCCTCACCGCCGTCGTACACGGGTTGGCAGAAGGACTCGCCCAGGACCCGGTTGGAGAGGCCGGCGAAGAGGTAAGCCCGAGCCGTCAGCTCGTTGCCCTCGAACACGTAGTCCGGGATGTCCTCTTGCATCCGCCGCAGCCCATCCTCTGCCACCCAGCGGGCGCGCGACGCACCCTCCCAAACGCCGTCCACATAATCGTAGGGGATCAAACCGACCCTGTATTCGGCCGTGCTGGAGTAGCTGCCGCTGCCCGCCATCTCGTCGGACGCCCGGGCGATTAGGAACGCGATACCGTCGTACTCCTCGGAGAAGTCCGACGACATCCCGGTGACAAGCGGCCTGACCGCGCTCTCTGCGTTCAGATCCTCTTCCAGCACGCGGCCAGGGTTGGTGGTCTCGAAATCGCAGGCCGCCAGCAGTAGCGCTCCCAAGAGGAGAGGCCCTGTCGTCCTGATCGGCGCTGATAACGATGCTCTCGTAAGCATAAGAGGTATCCCTCCCTCAGAAAGTCAACGTTAGGCTGAACAGGAACGACTTCGTCGGCGGCAGTACGTAGTAATCGATTCTCGAGAACTCATCATTCGAGCCAGTTGTTGGGCCCTGCAAGCTCCCGTCCTCGATGGCCTCCGGGTCGATGCCGGGATAGTCGGTGATCAGGAACAGGTTACGCACCGCGAATCGGAGCGTCGCCGCACTGATCTGCGCCGGCATGAATTTGCTCGGGACCCGGTAGCTGAGCGAGGCGTGGCGGAGCCGGAAGAAGTCTGCCGCGAACGTGTAGGCATCGTAGCGCGGGTTGCTCTTGCAGCGGAACTGCAGCTCCGCCGTGATACCCTCGATCTCATCGTCCATGACTCGGTCACGGATCCCCTTGGTGAAACCCGGGTCGTCTGGGAGACGGCCATCGGGATCGAGCTCGCACTCCGGCCATTCGCCCCGCCGAGCCTGCTGCCGCGCCGTGCCGGCCACCAGGTAGTGACCGCCCTGTCCCTCTCCCAGGACGTCCAGGGTCAGTCGCCGCCAGAGTGTGAGGGAGGTGTTGATCCCGTAGCTGTAGGTCGGGTAGGCGGGCCCGAGGTACCGTTCTTCTGTCACCGGCTCGACGCCGACCTCGTTCGGGTTCGTCACCACCTCGCCCCAGAAGCCCGGCACCGCGTAGCACCGGTCGGGCCGGTCTTCGCTGATCAGATCGTGCTCATAGCCGCAGCGGCGGATCTCTGGGTTGTAACCCGCGCTGCCCCCGAAGTTGATAAGGTCCACCTCATCTCCTTCGGGGTTCGTGCCGATATTGGTCGCCTCGCCCTTGTGGGTCGAGTAGCGGAAACCGAGCGCCCAGTCGACGTTCGGGTAGCGGAGGACGCCGAGGTTCAGGTAGGCCTCGGTACCCCAGTTCTTCACCTCACCGAGGTTGATGAGCTGGCTGCCAACGAACCCGAGGGACGGTGTCTGCTGGACCGGGACGAGGGCATCGGAGGTCTTCTGCCAATAGTTGCTGAAGTCGAGGCTCACCCGGCCGTCGAAGGCCGTGCCCTCGAAGCCGATCTCCCACTCTTGTGTCCTCTCCGGGCCCAGCTCCGCGTTGCCCGGATTGGCCGGGGTGACCCCAGGGTCGCCCTCGTCTCCGCCGATCTCCTGCCAGACTCGCACGGCGTCGAACGTCCCGGGCGCCTTGCCCGAGTAGCCCATCGCCGCGCGCAACTTGAGCGTCTCCCACCAGTCGGGCCAGAACGCTTCGTCGGAGATCAGGTAGGCGCCTGATAGCTTCGGGTAGGTAGCCCACCCGAAGTCCTCGCCGAACGTGCTGAAGCCGTCCCGGCGGAGGCCCAGCGTCAGGAATGCCTTGTCCTTCCACCCGAAACGCTCCTGCAGGAAGTACCCCCCGCTGGTGACGTCGCGACGGAACTCGCTGGCACTGGTGATGGCGCCGGAGTCCAGGTCCTTGTCGCCCGGCCCACCGAAGTCGTCGCCAAAACCATTGATCCTGCGAATATTCTCCTCGAAGAGCTGGCCCCCGAACGAGAAGGCGGAACTGAACGACCGGCCGATCGGCGTCTGCCAGGTCCCCGCGTAATCAAACGTGAGGGTCTTCTGCTGGTAGTCGTCGACCTCCCGGTTGCCGAGCGCCACGCGGAAGAATCCGAACTCCCGTTCCTCGGTGTATTCGGTGCGGGAGTAGTCGAAACCGGCGGCCAGACGGTGGAAGAAGTTCGGCGAGGGCGTCCACGTGGCGGTGAGTCCGGTGATGAAATGGTCCACGTAACTGTTGAGCTTCATCTCCAGGACTTTGCTGTCGTCGTGGCCGGGGGTGTAGTCGTTTGTCCCGCGCCACACGTTCAGCGGCATCCCCTCGGCGTTGTCGCCGTCGGGGATCCAAGTGATTTCGCGGTTGGTGTAGCCGGTGTTGAACTGGAGGTTCAAAACGTCGCTCGGGTTGAACGAGAAGTTGCCCCGCGCGGACCAGTTCTTGGCCTTCCCGGGCGCGATCACGCCCTGCTGGCTAGCCCACTTGCCGGAGAAGAAGTAGTTGAGACTCTCCGAGCCGCCGCGCACCGACAGGTCGTACTTCTGCTGGTGGCCGTTCCGCAACCAGCTGCCGCTCGCCGGACAGCCCAGCGTGTCGGCAGTGCAGTCGTTCATGTAAAAGCCCGTGGGATTGATGTCCTTGTCGGGCCCGATGTGGCCCAGCCAATTCATGCCCTGGTCGATGTTCAGGGTCCAGATCGGCCGGCCAGGCGTGCCTCGCTTGGTGAAAATCTGTATGACGCCGCCGCTCGCCTCCGTTCCGTACAGCGTGCTGGCCGCCGGCCCTTTGACGACCTCCACCCGCTCGATGTCCGTCGCGTTGATGTCGTCGAGTCCCGAGGTCGACTGGCCCGCCTCGTCGGCAGCCGAAGCGGCTGGGCTGTAGATGCGGACCCCGTCCACGTAGACCAGCGGTTGGTTCCCCATGGCGAACGAGTTGATGCCGCGCAAGCGAATCTTGGAGCCGGCGCCCGGCTGCCCCGACGCGGACATGACAACGGACCCGGTGGCGCGGCCCTGCAGCACATCGTGGACGTTGGTAGGCAAGGCGTTCTGGATGTCCGCCAGCGTGACCTGCGTGATGTCGTGACCGATCTCGCGTCGCCGGGCCTGACCCGGAGTGCCGGTCACGACGATCGCTTCCATCTCGATGGCCCGTTCCCGGAGTTCGAAGTCAATCGTCACCGAACCCCCGGCCGGCACCGTGACATCCTGCGTCTCAGTGCCCCAACCGATGAGCACCGCCCGGATCCGGTGCGTGCCCGCTGGCACGTTGATCAGGGCGTACTCACCGTTCTCGCGTGACAGCGTCCCGATCCGGGTGTCCACGATGAACACCTGGACCGCCGCCAGCGACGCGCCGGTGACTTCGCTGGTAACCACGCCCACGATCCGTCCGGGCTCCTGCTCCTGCTCTTGCGCCTCGACCGGGTCGGGTGCGGTCACCAGGAAGCCCAGTGCGATCGCGGCCGGTAGCACGCAGGTGCGGGACCGTCGCGCGAGCCTGACCGTAGCTCTCTCGCTCATAGGCTTGCTCCTGGTTTGGGGGGCTCAGCGCCAGGCGCGCTGCGAGTGTGGGCGCCGGTACTGGCCCCCTTCGCGCTAGGGGAGACACCCTCCCCTAACGTCGCTGCGTGATGGGTTGCTGACTCCCGTCTGGGTGTATATCAAGACAACGCCGTTGCTGGCGCCGGTGCCGTAGTAGGCGCTTGTGGTGGGACCGGGCAGGATCTCGATGCGCTCGACCTGCAGAGGCTCGATCAGCTCTAGCTGCCTGAGCCCCCCCGGATGCGGAAGCCGCAACCCATCCACGAAGACGAGCGGCTCGCTGGGACCAATCAGACTATTGCGGCCACGTAGCCCCCGGGAGGACAACGACTGTGATCCCAGGTCATCGGTGGTTTGCAGTCCCGGGAAGCGGCTGCGAAGGACATCGATGAGGTTCCCGCCGGCCGCGAAGCGCTGCACCTCTTCTCGAGTGATCAACTCGCACTTCGCGTCGGAAGCTGCCGGCTGTCTCACTGATGCCTGTTGGGCGAACGCCGGCGGGGATCCGAGCCCAGTCGGCCAGACCGCGAGGGCTGGTAGGACCGCTATAGCGTAGCGGACCCTTCTCTGGGTCGTGAAGGACCCTCGTTGCAAATATAGCATAGGAGGCTTGGGGCGCATATCGACTGCTCACGCGCACGCCAACTCCACACCCGTCCGAAGCGCTCCGCGGCTCCGCTGGGTGCGGAGCGCGATTCTGCTGCCCCGGTGCTTGGGCAGCCTACCTTACGGATTGTTCTCTAGCATACGCCCCCGGGCAGGGGCCTGTCAAGGATACCGGGATCGACTGTTTACGGGGCTATGCTGTTCCAACGAGGCCCCAGCCTCTCTGTGGACCGCCGCGAACAGAGCTGTAAGGAGCCGGGGTCCGCGAGCGAAGTTGGTGTTAGCGGCCCGGCTCGGATCGCAGGCTAGAGTCTGGGGGTGCTCAGCACGACACCCCCGCGGTGAGCCGCCCACTCGTGTGCCGGGCCGACCGGAGCGAGCGGTCCCCCCGGCTCCGACCCCCCGTACCGGGCAACCAAGATGTGATCAAGTCGACAAAGCCGTCGCAGCTACTCGGGAACAGAACACCCCAGCGGCCCGAGGCCACTACTTCGAGAGGGCGAGGCGAACAGTGACGCTGCCAAACGTCTCTTCTCCGCTCAGCCGCGAACCTGCCACTCTGAAGACCATTTCTCGCAGAAATGTCTCAGCGGTGTGATTGAGCCTGAGTGTCGTTCCCGTCAGGTCCCAGACGCCTGTCAGGTCCTCATCGAAGTCGGAGCCATCCCTGCCGCCGCCCGGGACGAGCAATCGGCCCGCTGCGGTCCCATCGCTGTTGAGGGTGAGAACGATAGAGGCGCCGAGCGCCAGCCAGTCGGTCGTGACCCCGGCTTCCTCCATGGTGAATGTCGTCGCCCGGTATGTCCCGGCCACGGCCGCCGTGCCCGGCAACGCCTCCGTTCTGGGCCGCAGCACCTCGAAGACGGCGGCCCGTTCCGTCAGGAGCCCCATCTCGTAGCGGGCGTCGTTCAGGCAGTAGAAGAACAGTTTGGGATTCCGCTCGGGCTCCACGAGCACCCAGCGCGCGTCGAAGTCGCCGGCGAGGGAAGTGTACGTGTCGACGGCGCTTCCTTCGCGGCAGGGGTATGCGTCACACGTCCACTCGGTGGCCAGATCCGTCGACAGGTAGGCGTACTTCCAGTAGAGCCCGCGTTCATGGACGTACTGGAAGATGGGATCCATGCCGCCCAGATAGTGATTCACGCGGTTTCGGGCGAACAGCGGTCCGAAGTTGTCCCAGTGGGCAAGGAAGACCACGTCGCCGGGTTGGCTGTGGT
>JBDHHL010000271.1:0-6255 GCA_039589375.1 Gemmatimonadota bacterium
TTGTATCACTCCAGAACTCGGGCACGCCCAACAGTATCTTCCTCTTCAGGTGTTTGCGGACCCTGATCTCCATGTAGATCGCCAGTCCATACAGGAACATCGCCAGGGGCCAGAGCGCCGGGACGGTGCCGTAATCGATCGTGAGCAGCGAGCCGCGGAGCCTATACGTAACCACACCGACAGCTATGCAAGCGCAAAGGATGATCGCGTAGCTCAGCCCGGGGCCCAGACCTCTCCAGAACTTCATGAATGGATGAGCCAGCAACCAGAATCCAAAGGCGGGCGGAAAGCTGACGATGATCATCACCGCGATGACGTATCGAGCCGTGTCCATGCCTAGTGTCTAGCCGTTTCCCCGCGCCCTAGCGAGCAGCTGCTGAGTTCCTTGGCCACCGAGCCGAAGCAAGCCTACAGATCAAGCAGGCACCACTCCTCGCTGCACGGTGCCGTTCCCATCTGCAGCCCTTTCTCCTTCGCCACGAGCACGTTGTTGGAATGATTGTAACCGAACCCGTTCTCGGGATCGTATAGACCCGGTTCGTTGGAGAAGTGCATCCCCGTTCTCATTACCGTGTAGTCGCCCAGCGCCTGATAGGGTGGCTGGTGACCTTCCATTCCCTCTCCGTGTCCAGGCCTATGGTAGACCAGATGGGCGCAACGGTTCTTGACCTGATAGTCGTGCACGGCCTTGGCCACATTAGAGCACGTATTGCCGTCGCGTGATTCCTCCGCCTGTATGTAGTAGGAAGCGGTGTGACAATTCCACACGTGCTTCTGCCAGTCGGTCCATGGCGCGATAAGGAAAGAACGGTACTGCTCGCCGCCATACCCGCCGACACGAACGACACCGGCAAACTGCAGCGCGTGGCCCGGCTCAATCCGAGCCCAGGAGACCTGGTTGGGGTGCGGGTACGCGGTCTTGCGGCCGGTGCGACACCCCACCCTCACCTCGATGCCGACGGCGTTGTGTGGCTCGCCAGCGTGCGGAATGTCCTGCATGACCCGGTGCATGCCCCAAAGCCTGGCAGCGTTTTCCACCTCCCAGTCCAGCGTGCCTGTCCCCCGCTCGATGAGGTAGTTGCGGACGAAGGCGTGGAGCTCGGAGAAATAGTCCATTGCGCGTTGGGTCAGCTGGTTCTCCATCTCATCCTTCACGACCCGTTGGCGAATGAGAATGTCGTAGACGTCTACGAACTCGGCGCCGGGCATCGCGCCGGCCATGATCGCGAACTTGCCACCGCTCGGCCGATGCTTCTTGGGCGTCTCAAAATCGCCGAATAGGTCGAGGTGGTCGGCGTCCTCCTGCCCGGGTAGCAAGCCGATCTCCGCAGCGGCTCCGCCTTCGATACCGATCGTCTTGTCACCGTAGCCGAGCTCCGACAGCGTTTCGCCCCACCACTTGTAGATGTTCACTGTGGCACCCTGCTCGACGCGCTCGGCGTACGGCTCCCCGCCAAGGCCGTGGTGGTAGTCGAAGTAGGAATACGAGTCGGTCTTCCACCAATCGCTCACCAGTTGATTATCCAGGTATGGGTGCAGCCAGATGAGCCCCTCATCGTCATCCATCGGGAGGAAGCAGGCAAAGGGCCGCTCGGTCGTCGAGTGAAGCAGGCCGGTCGCGTAGATAATGTTCCAGCGCGTCGTAAGCAGGACGCCTCCGTCAACGCCCCGGCGACGTGCCTCGGCCTTTATCTGCCGGCACTTGGCCTTATACCACTCGAGTGGCAGGCGGTTGAGCTTCGCAGCGTCAGGCAACTCGGCTCTTCGCGCTTGCTGTTCCTTCCGCAGTAGCGCGAAGCTGTCCCCCATCGACTCTGCTCGAGCCATCGCGCGCTCGTCGGGCCAGGCCGAGCGAGGTCCAGTCACGATCGCCGCGCCAGTACCGAGGCCGGCCACCTTCAAGAATGCGCGTCGATTGAACATTGTCATTGCCTCCACTTGTGGGACCGTGGGCTGTGCGGTGCCGCTACGTGGTCGGTGAGAGTGTGTCTACATCAAGGGTATGGCCTGGCGTTAGCTCACGCTAGGAGAACCGGCGAAACGATGCGACCAGCTTTCCGGTCAACCCGTAGGCTTGTTGCGCGGTCAGAATGCCGTATCGAGGACCCGCCGCAGCTCGCCGAAAGCCCGGTCCAGGTCGGCACCGGTGGTGAAGAAATGCGGCGCGACCCTAATCACATCGCCCCTCGCCGATGCGACCACTCCCCTGTCCTTCAGAAGCATCTCCACCCGGTGCGCGTCAGGGACTCTTATCGCGGTCGTCGCTCCTTTGCGCTGTACATCACGGGGTCCGACATACTCGAGTGCCAGGCGGTCGGCCGTCGCCAGCGCGTGCGATGAGAGCTCATCGACGCGCCGCCCGATACGGTCTTGCTCGGCTTGTTCGATGATCTCCATACCGGCCCGAGCGGCGACGGCGGCGAAGACCGGCGGGGTCCCGGTCTCGAACCGGCGAGCGTCCCCGGCGTAGTCGAGCGTTCGCGCGTCAAAGGCAAACGGATCGGCGCGCCCGAACCAGCCCGTCAGCGCCGGCTCGAAGCGCTCGACCAGGCTCTCCTTCATGTACAGGAAAGCGATCCCGGGAAGCCCGAGGAGATACTTGAGGCTGCCGCCGACCAGTATGTCGATGTCCAAGGCGCCGACGTCCACACGGCAAGTACCCAGCGACTGGTATGCGTCCACCAGGATGAGCGACCCGGCGGCGTGCGCCATCTCGGCGATACGCCTTAAATCCTGCTTGAAGCCGTTCTGGTAGTAGACATGGGTGGCAGAGATCAGGGCCGTGCGCTCGTCTACCCTTCTCGAATATTCGTCCAGGTCGACGGTACCATCACGGACCGGCACGAAATCGACCTCCAACCCGTATCTCTCATGGGCCAGCCATACATGGCCGACGGTTGGGAACTCTGCCTCCGTGGTCACTACACGCCGGCGAGGGCCGCTGGCGTCGATGGCGCTGGCAACAGATGCCACCGCCGCCGACGCGGAGGTGGATACAGCCACTTCGGTCGATTTCGCACCAATCAGGCGAGCGAACGCCTCCCGCGCCCGAGCGACCTCTTCCATCCAGAGATCCCAGTCCATCCCGGCTCGCTCCCAGCTGTCCAGGTAAGCGCTGATAGCCGCACGCGAGCGGCTGGACTGGGGGCCGTGCGAGCAGTTTGCGACATGAACGGTTGTGGCCAGTCCGGGAAACTCACTCTGCCAACGCATCGCTTCGTCATCCGAGATGCGAGGAGGCCCATCTAATTCGATCATCATAAGAACGTCCTGAACATGTCCCGCAGCCCTACAGCCAAGATGATGCCGATGCCCAGCGGGATTACGTACTTGATCCAGTAAAACCAGAATCGACCCACAGGCGGACCCTGGCGACCCCTGTTGACCTCCTCGAGTGCGCGGCCCAAGCCGACGACCCACGCCAGACCGACCAGCGCCAGCGCGCTTCCGATGGGCTGCATGGTCGAGCCCCAAAAGAGATCGCTCTTCAAGACGTAGTCGAGGCTGAGCATGGGAATAATAGCCAAGACAAGCGCGGCGCCGCAGAACAGAAAGACCGCGGTCCTGCGATCCCAACCGTGCTCATCCACGGTCCCGGCGACCAGCACTTCAAATGCCGCTACATCGGACAGGAAAGCAGCGAAGAACAGCAGGCCGAAGAAGAACGTAGCGAAGACGGCGCCGCCTGTGATCTGGGCGAAGATGCTCGGCGCGGTTATGAAGGTAAACGGAGGCCCGCTATTCATCTGCACTCCTAGCGCGACAGCCGCGGGCAGAATCACAAAACCGGCGAGTATCGCAGCCAGGGTTTCCCCGACACCGATGCCCACCGCGCTCTTCTTCAAGTCGACGTCGTCCGGCAAGTAGCTCGCGTACGTGACCAGGAACGTCCCGCCCAAGCTCATGGAGAAGAACACCTGTCCCAAGGCGGCGGCAACGACGCTGGCGTCGATGCTGGAGAAATCCGGCGCCAGGTAGTAGCGCAGGCCGGCGCCTGCGCCCGGGAGCGTCAGCGACCTGACGATCAACACCAGCAACAGCAGAAACAACAGCGGCATCCCAACGGTGCTGATCCTTTGAATCCCTTTCTGAACGCCGGCCAGCAGAACGACGGCCACCAGGAAGAGAACGATAGCCGTCATCAAGAACTGGCCCCAAAAGCCGCCGAGTACGGATTCGAAGAACGCCTCCGGCGCGATTCGGGAAATCTTGCCAGTCAGCGAGATGAGCGTGTAGCGCAGGACCCAGGCGACGACGACGGTATAGTAGCTCAGCGCGACCAGCACGGTGATGAACAGGATCCAGCCGACGCCCCTGCCGCCGACCATCCCGATCCGGGTGAAGGCCCCCATGGGGCCACGCCGAGTCATCCGCCCAAGCGAAAGCTCAGCCATCAGCGCCGGGATGCCGAACGCAAACACTATGGCGACGTACACAAGCAGAAAGGCGCCGCCGCCGAAGGCGCCGGCCATGTACGGAAACCGCCAGACATTGCCCAGCCCCACCGCGACGCCGATGAAGGCCATCAACGCGCCGAAGAGCGACGTGAAGCGGGGCCGGCTAGACCGGGAGTGGTCGTTGGAGGGCACGCAACGAATTGTGCGACCCCGGCGCGGCGAACGCCGCGCCGGGGCGAGTCACTGCTACTCGAGCGTAGCCTCGAGCTCGAACTCCAGGTTCCCCTTCAGCGCTTTCGAGACCGGGCAGCCCTCCTTCGCGGCCTCGGCAGCCGCTGCAAAGCCGTCTTGATCGATGCCCGGGACACGGCCCCGAACTTCGAGACGCATCTTGGTGATGCTAGCACCGGTGGGAAGGACCTCTAAAGTGCAATGCGCCGTGGTCGAGATCTGCTCCGGCGGGGTACCGGCCTTTTCGAGCCCGACTGAGAGCGCCATGCTGAGGCACGCGGCATGCGCGGCGGCTATCAGCTCCTCCGGGTTCGTGCCGGCTGCCCCCTCGAAGCGGGTCGGAAACGAGTACTCCCCGCTAAAGGCACCCGAACCCGCGCTGAACTCACCACTCCCGCTGCGCAGCACGCCCTTCCAGGTGGCGCTGGCTGTGCTTGTCGGCATCTCCTCACTCCTCTCCGTGTAGTTGCTCTTTCGTCTTCGCGGCGACGGTTGAAACCGGCGGTATTATTGAGGCAGAACGCCGGCGGCGCTAGTGCAGCAGCGACCCGCCGATTGGCAGCAACAGGTGCGGTGCCGAAGCAACATGCGCATTCCGCACCGATCGGCCGTCTTGCCCGATACCCTCGCCGGGAGTCGGTCATTAGGACCCACCAGACCGAGAATTGTCTACGAAAATGGCGTTCGAGCCGCTACAATGTGCGTTTTCGGCGCCTAACCGTTCCTCCCCACTGCGGCTTTGTTTTTGCGTTGGACGGAGCGCGAACGGCTGCCGCCAGCAGGCCGACACCACCAGGTTGGGAGGATCTGGATGCGACGGGTGGAGTTGGCTTCCAAGTCTATCAAGAAATACGAAGGTATCGTCGGACAGGAGACATTGAGTGAACTGGAGTCGCTAGCGGCTCCGTTACGTGACGCTCGTGTACTCCACCTGAACGCTACCGCGTACGGCGGCGGCGTGGCAGAGATCCTGCCTACGCTAGTCTCCCTCCAACGTGACCTGGGCCTCCAGGCCGAATGGCACGTCATCTCGGGCAGCGACCCATTCTTCGAGCTGACCAAAAAGCTGCACAATGGGCTTCAGGGGATGGAGGTCAGACTATCGCCGGATCAGCGAGGGCTCTACCTCTCGACGCTCGAACACAACACGGACTCGTTCCGGGAAGACTGGGACATCGTGGTCGTTCACGATGCACAGCCTGCGGGTCTCACGGGCGTATTGGATGGCCGGCGGACCGGGCGTTGGATGTGGCGTTGCCACGTAGACACATCGACCCCAAACGCGGCAGCGGTAGATTTCCTCACGCCGTACATGAGCTACTACGATGTATCGGTCTTCACGCTACCTGACTATAAGACCGAGCAGCTCTGCCCGAACCGGGCGGAGTACATCTATCCCTCGATCGACCCGCTGGCTCCCAAGAATCAAGCTCTGTCGGCGGGACTCGCCCGCCAGATCTTGGCTAACCGGTTCGACATCGATGTATCACGCCCGATCATCTCACAGATATCACGCTTCGATCCCTGGAAGGACCCGCTCGGAGTCATCGATGCCTATCGCGTCGCGAAGCAGGAGCTACCGACCATCCAACTGGCGCTGGTAGGCAACCTCGCGGACGACGACCCG
>JBDHHL010000272.1:0-6235 GCA_039589375.1 Gemmatimonadota bacterium
GCTCACCGACTCGTCTTCCGCCCCGTGGATCACGAGGTACGGCACCCGGAGCCTGGCAGCCGCCTTCAGAACATCGAGCCGCTCGGCGTTCCGCTCGAAGTCCTCCAGCAACTCGAGGCCGAGAGGCATCATCTGGCCGGTGCGCGTGTTGAGAATCTCCATGCGTCCTTTGCGCCGCCACTCCTCCTTCTGCTCGTCGCTCCAGCGAGCGACAAATGCGACGGCGTTCCAGGTCACCAGGCAGGCGACACGCGGATCTTCGGCGGCCGTGACAAGGGAGCTGATACCGCCCCGGCTGTGACCGAGCAAGCCGAACTCGCGGCGCGACCCGACCGCCGGCAGCTGGCCGGATTCGAGGGCGTCGAGCACGACCTTCAGGTCGTCTAGTTCTTTGCTGAAGGTGTTGCGCTCGAACTTGTCCAGTTCCGAGAAGGTCTCCAGATCCGAACCGACGCCGTTCCCGGAGAAGTTGAAGGTGACGACAGGGCGGCCAGTGCGCGAGGCAAGCTGTTCAGCGGTGTAGGGGAAGAAACCCCAGTCCTTGAAGCCTTTGAAGCCGTGGCAGATGGCTATCGCAGCGTCGCAGTCCTCTGCGCCGTCGCTCCAGACATCTCCGCGAATGGGGTCGCCATCCGCACTAGCGAGTTCGAAGCGCTGGTGTTCTGTCGTCATGATTCCTCAGTGGGGTGCCATTTCACGTCGGGGATGCCTTGCCGCGCGTTGGCTGCCCGGGCGAGCGTGAAGAGGAAATCGGAGAGCCGGTTGAGATACTTGATGACGACCGGCTCGATCTCCGCGCTCTGGCCAAGCGCCACCACTTGCCGTTCAGCACGGCGGCAGACGCTCCTTGCCAAGTGAAGCGCCGCAGCGGATATGCTGCCGCCGGGAAGCACGAAGGACTCCAGCGGCTCGAGTTCTTCATCGAGTCTGTCGATCCCGTCCTCTATGTCCTCTATCCGCCGCTGCGACAACTCGGGGATGTGCTCGGGTTTCGCCGCGCCGGTCTTCGGCGTGGCGAGCATGGCGCCGATCGTGAAGCAGTCGGACTGAACATCGACGAGAGCCGCTCGCCAGTCCTGCACGTCGTCGGGAAGAGATGCCACGGCCAGTCCCAGCACGCTGTTCAACTCGTCAACGGTGCCGTATGCCTCAACGCGGAGGTCATCCTTGCCCACGCGTTTGCCCCCGAAAAGGGAGGTCTCTCCCGAGTCACCTTTACGCGTATAGATTTTCACTCTCTCGTCGCTCGCTAGTGTCTTGGCCGACGCCCAATTCGCCTAGGACCGGAGTGTGCCTTTCTTGCGGACGCGGACTTTGACCTCGCGGCGCCCGAACGCCTGGGCCTCCTCGCAGGTCGGCATCCAGATGTCGATAATATAGCCCTTGACCTTGCCGCCGGTGTCCATGACCTCGTGTTTCTCGCGGACTTCGCCGTCGACGTTGATGTCGATGACGCTCCCCAGCGGCAGAACCCGGGGGTCGCCGGCCACGATGCCCTCCCGAACCCACACACCGGAGGCGGTGAAACCGTAGTCGCAGTAGGCGGTTGCCTGGAAGGGATGCCAGAGCAGCGACGGCTCGATGGGCTGATAGAAGACGCAGCCCGCCAACGCCAGGCTCGCGGCTGAAGCCAGTACCATTCTCACCGTCCGCCACCGCCTCATCTCACCCAGCACAGACTTGCAGTTAGAAATATCCCGGTTTCAAAACAGTGTTCGGGTCGAATCGTCGCTTGAGCCCGGCGGCGAGGTGAGCCACCCGGCCCGCGTTACCCCAGGGATCAAAGACGCTGCGGAACTCTACAGGCGCCGCCCCGACACTGACGCTGCCACCTGCCTCGGCAGCGGCTCGACCCAACTCTTCGACCCGCAACGCCCAGCGCCGCACATCGGGCGTCGCCCAGTACGACGATTCGTCTACCAGGATCCACGCGCGACCGAGCAGGGGCGAAGCAACCAGTACCGGGCGTTCACCCTTCACGAAAAGACCTGCGTGACGAATCAGCTCGCCGGTCGCTCGCATCGGCGCTCGAGCGCGAACCGACAGGCGCGGCCGCAGGTTCTCCTCGATCGCCGTTAGCGCGGGCCACAGCCCGTCTTCCTGCTCGAACTTAGCGTCGAACTGGCCGGCCAACCTATCCGCTGCCTGCACAGCGTCCTCGACCGCCGCATCGTGACCCAGCCAGCGCACCGCCATTCGCCAGTCGTCCGCCGCAATCGCGACCGCCGATGCCGCTGCGGGCGAGAGGATCTCTGCCGCCGCAGGCGCCAGGCGTCCGCGCTCTGCCAGAGCCGCCGCAAGCTCCAACAGCTTGCGGACGTCTTCTGAGGCGAATACGAGCGTTCTATCTCCCTGCGGCAGCGCATATAGGCGCAGGTGCGCTTCGGCGATGATGCCCAGTGTCCCGAAGCTGCCGGTGAACAGTTTGACCATGTCGTAACCGGCCACGTTCTTGACCACACGGCCGCCGGCCTTCACGACACGGCCGTCGGCAAGCACGACCGTCAGGCCGAGGACCAGATCGCGGGGCGCCCCGAACGTCGCCGCCAGAGGGCCACTGCATGCCGAGGCGATCGTGGCGCCGACCGTGCCGCCGCCGAGTGGGTCGAGCGGCCACCACTGCCCCGCCCTGGCGAGTGACTCGTTGAGGAAGGCGAGCGTCGTGCCGGCCCTGACCGTAGCCAACAGATCGTCCGGGTGATGCCCGACGCGCCCCCGCAAACGCCGGGAGGACACGACAACGTCAGCGCGCCGGAGCGGCTTCCCGGACGCCAGCCAGCGACCCCGCCCCGCGGGGACGACCCCCCAGCCGGCGCTGTGCGCGAGCTTCATCAGCTCGGATAGCTGTTCGATGCTTGCCGGCGCCGCGACGACTTCCGCGGGCTTGCCGTCGACGACGAAGCCCGCCGGGTCTCTCAGCAGGCACTCTGGACCCAGTGCCGATTCGATCGCGGCTGCGGGGTCCGCCTTCGGGGTCCGCGCTGCGGGCTCGGGCTCCGTTCCTGACGTGTCCTGGTCGGGCAGCAGTTTCCCGGGGTTGCAGAGGCCGGCGGGGTCGAAGACCCGCTTCACCCAGCGCATCGTCTGCAGGTCGTCTTCGGAATAGACGAGCGGCATGTACTTGCGCTTGTCGATCCCGACTCCGTGCTCGCCGGTGATGGTGCCGCCCGCCGCCACGCAGGCTTCAATGATCTCGCGGCTGGCCGCGTGGACGCGCTCCGTCACGCCCTCGTCCCGGCGGTCGAACGGCATGTTGGGATGGAGATTCCCGTCCCCGGCGTGAAAGACGTTGGTGACGACGAGATCGTATTTCCTGGAGATCTTGTAGACGTGACCGAGCAAGTCGGGTATGCGGCTGCGCGGGACCGTCGCGTCCTGCACCAAAAGGTCCGATCCGAGCCGGCCCATGGCACCGAACGCCGACTTACGCGCCTTCCAGAATCTCAGGCGATCCTCATCGCTTTGCGCGCGCGCCACCTGCCGGGCTCGATGCTCCTGCAGCAGCAGCTCGACCGCGGCGGCCTGCTCGGCCAGCCCGGCCTTGGGCCCGTCGAGCTCGACGATCAGCGAAGCGGCCACGTCGGTGGGAAAGCCGGCGGCGAAGACCGATGCCTCCACCGCCTTCAGCGTGTTCTGGTCGATCATCTCGAGGGCCGCCGGCAGGATGCCCGCCGCGATGATGGCCGAGACGGCGCGGCTGGCGCTGGTGATGTCTTCGAAGTGGGCGAGCAGCGTCTCCACCGCCGCGGGCATGGGCACCAGTCGGACCTCGATCTCGGTGCAGATGCCGAGCGTGCCCTCCGAGCCAACGAACAAGCCGACCAGATCGTAGCCGGAACCGTCGGGGCCGGGCAGCTCGTACAGAGCGCCGTCGGGCGCCACGACGGTCAGGCCGAGGATGTGGTTTGTGGTCACGCCGTACTTGAGGCAGTGGGGTCCGCCGGCGTTCTCCGCCACGTTGCCGCCCAGCGTGCACGCGGTCTGGCTGGACGGGTCGGGCGCATACATCAGCCCGTGGGCCGCGGCCGCCTCGTTCAGCTGCGTGTTGACCACCCCCGGCTGGACCCGCGCGCGCCGGTTTTCCGCATCGACCCAGAGGATGCGGTTCATGCGCGACAGCTGGAGGACGACCGCGCCGTCGGCCAAAGCGCCACCCGAAAGGCCCGTGCCGGCGCCCCTGGGTACGAACGGCATCTTCGCCGAGAACAGGGCCGAGACGACTTTCTGTAGTTGGTCCGTGTCGTGGACGAAGGCGACGGCTGCGGGTGTCGCCCGGTGCGTGGTCGACGCATCGGACTCGAATGCGATGAGCTGGCCGGGCTCGGTCAGCACGTTGCCGCGGCCGACGATCGAGCGAAGCTTCTTCAGCAGATTCGGGGAAAGCGACGGGCTCGCCATGGCACCGTGAGGATACCGTAGCGAGCCCGGTAGCCGCAAGCAGCGGTGTCGTCAGAAAGGCTGGAGCAGCTACCTCTCCTCGGGCAGGAAGTCACTGACCAGCCACAGCTCGGGCTCACCGCCGCTCGAGAAGGCGAAGACGATCTTCTTCCCGTCCGGCGACCAGTCGATGTGCAGGTTCTGCGCGTCTTCGGTAAGAACGCCCGTCTTGACCTCGACGGGTTCTCCACCGTCGATGGGGACCGTCCAGATGCTGCCCCAGCCGGTGTAAGCGATTCGCTTGCCGTCGGGCGACCAGGCGAGCTCGCTGTGGAAGTGGACGGTCTCGGGCTCCACCACGACTCTGGCTTCGCCACCGTCCACAGGCCTGATCTTGATCGCGTTGTTCGAGAAGTAGGCGAGCCACTCGCCGTCCGGCGAGTAGGCGATCGCCGCCCAGGCCACGCTGTCGGCATCGGCCGTGATCGCCCTTGGTTCCCCGCCTTCAGCAGAAACGGTGTAGATGTTCATGCTAAAATCGCCCTTCGCTGCCTGATGATCGGCGCGGTAACGAATGAACGCGATCCGCTCTCCATCCGGCGACCAGCAGGGGTAGCGATCCTGGGTGTCCATTTCCGGCACGCTGAGAGTCTCGGTGAGCTGAGTCGGCGCGCCGCCTTCGATGGGGAGGGTGAAAATATTCACCCGAAGCGGCTGCCTTGTGGCGCCCATGAAAACGATCTTCTGGCCGTCCGGTGAGACGTGCTCACCACCGCCTGGGATGCCCGGAGTGATTTCGGGGTCCGACACGATTGGGATCTCGGTCACCTCGCCCCCTTCCGCCGGCACCGCTGCCAGCCAGAACCGATTACCACTCCTGTAGACGATGGTCTTTCCGTCGGGAGTCCACCTGGGGTGGAAGGCAAAGCCGTCGGGCGTGATCTGCGCGGCTTTGCCGCCTTCTGCAGGGACCGTGTACACGGCCTGGTGATAGGGCGTGTTCATGAAGACGCCAAGCTCGTTACCAGGTGTCCACCCTGCCAACGGGTGCTGGGACTCACGAGGTAACGGTACCTTGAGCGGGGCCGCTGTGGCCGTTCCTTCCTCGGAGATGGGAAGAACCCATACCTCCTGGCTTTCGGCATCCTCACGGATGAAAGCGATCATCCTGGAATCAGGCGACCAGACGGGCCCTCTCGCTCCGATCGAGTCGGCCAGCAGTACGGGCGTACCGCCTGCAGCGGGGATCACCCACAGCTCTCTGTACCATCCGCCGAGCTTCTCCTCGGCGCGCGCGTACTTCAGGTAGGCGACGAATCTACCATCTGGAGAGAAGGCCGGCTCTGTACTCCAAATCGGACTCAACTTGGTTGGTTGACCGCCTTCAACAGCGGTCGTGTGGATGGAGAGGAACACCTGGCGGTAGGGGGCCACGTCCGCCTCTACGTCGGCCTCCGGGTCATCATTCGCAAACGCGAGCGTCTTTCCATCAGGCGACAAGCTGACTCGATAGCTGTAGGCGTCGGCACCGCGGAAGTGGTTGCCGGGGATCTTCTTGGGCTGGCCGCCAGCGGCAGGGACGACATAAATCGCTTGCTCTTCATCTTGTCCCGCGTTGAACGCGATCCACTCGCCATCGGCGGACCACGACAGCCCCAGGTTCCCCATGGTCCGGGCCCCCATCGGCTCGGTCAACTGGACGGGCTCGCCCGCGATATCGGGCCCGACGTTTCCTTGAATCGGAACGACCCAGACACTGCCTTCGGAAGTGAAGGCGAGCTTGCTCCCGTCGGGTGAGAGCACACCGTTCCGCGGCTTGCTGGCGATGTGGATCTTGCGGAAGCGCGGCTCTTGCTCC
>JBDHHL010000273.1:0-6234 GCA_039589375.1 Gemmatimonadota bacterium
CGCGAGATGATATTGAGAACGTCCTCCTGCCGTACGACGTCGGCTTCCCAACGCCAACCCGCCATGATCAACAAGCTCCACTGATCGCGTATGCCGCTGATGTGATGGACGAGGTGTTCCAGCGTGATCGTCTTGCCGTGGTCCGGCACTTCGGGCACGTATTTCCGGATGTCGTCGTCCCAGGCGACTTTTCCCTCCGCCGCCAACAACGCGACCGCCATCGCCGTGAACTGCTTCGACACCGATGCGACGTGGAAGATCGATGACGGTGTGATCGGTACACCGTACTCTAGGCTCGCCATCCCGTAGCCGCGCTTGTATGTGATGGCGCCGCGACGCATCACGGATACTGCGCAACCCGCCGAGTCCGGAGTATCCATGGCGGCAAAAATCTCATCCACCTGGCGTTCGGGGCTCCGATCCTGAGCCAACACCATGCCGGATGGGATGACCGTCAGTGCTGTGACTGCGACCAGTGCGCCGAGCGACATCGTGAGCTTGTTCCTGCCGTCCATCTCTTCTGCCTCCTGAGGCATCGTGGGCCTGTCGCCGTCCGAGCAGATTCCCGCTGCGAACGCCTACTCGGGTTCGCCGGACTGAAGCTCTCGCTTGAAGCGCTCGGCCTCGATCAGGCGTTCAAGTTGCTGCCCGATGAGCTGCTGGCCTTCCTCCAGTTCCATCAGCCGGCGCTCGATCTCAGGGTTCAGCGGCTGCTTGGCGGTGCGGATCGCGTCGGCGATGTCGCGTAGCATCGGCCTGAACACCCAACGGACCGTCAAGGCCGCCGCTGGAGTGCCGAAGATTATGAGCGCCAGAAAGATCTCGATGAGGTTATCCGCACTCATTCCGCTTCCCTCCTTGTGGGGCTGCTACTCCCAGGACGCGGTTCGCAACGCAGCGGTTTCGCGGTCAAGTCCGGCATAGAGGCAAGAACCGCCGTCGACGCGAAAGCTACGAGCAGGTACTATGGCTGCCGCCGGCCGGGTGCCGGCGGCAGCCATAGACCCGGGCGACTGACTATCGCGCCCGCAGGCATGCCAGCCCGATTCAGTCCCGAGGCTTGAGGATCTCGTCGATTCGCACGACCGCGTCCTGGAGGTGCAACCGCGTGGCGCGATCGAGGCCTCCGCGGGCGAGCGCGCGGTTGATGTCGCGCTTGAGCCTCTCCAGTTCGCCTCGCACAAACGGCCGGATGTCCGACTGCGGGACATTCACATTGGTGGCGAAGCTGGCGCCGAAGAAGGACGGCGCTGGCTGTGGCTCCTCGGTCATCAGCCACCCCATCCGCTCCAGGTAGCCCCGCTGCAGGTTGCGGCGATAGACACCGACGGAACTACCCCCGGGCAGCTCGCTCCACACTCCGCTGCGGAGATCGCCCAGCATCTCACCCAGGGTATACGCGTCATCGCCATTCCGGACCTCCGCCTCGATCAGCCGCTGCATCCGGCCCGGGTTCAGCACGAGATTGACCACACGCACCTGCGCACCGCGCATGCGCTCCACCGTGCCGACGTTCTCAATCCGCCGCAGGATGTTCTCGTCGATCATCCAGGTCGGCGGCGAGAATGCCTGCTCGGCGAAGAACTGCATGGCACGGCGCTGCGTTGTCTCCGGGACGAATTCATATACGAACCCGTCCTGGCCGTAGGTCCTCGGTGTCCGAGTCACCCCGCCAATGTTGGCCGCGACGTGCCCCATGTAGCGATTCCACTGGCCGAGGACCTGGCCGTACAGCTCCTCGAGCTCCGAGTAGTCTTCCAACTCTTGGTATGACCAGTCGATCAGATTGGGAACGATCCGCTTGAGGTTGGCGATGCCGTATTCGCCGGCTCTCATCGCATCGTCGCCAACGGCCTCCGTCAGCGAAGTCGGGTCTGTGCCGCTTGGGTTGCCGAAGAAGTAAATGGGATCGTCGTAGCGGTCACGGATCCAGCGGTCCAGCGTCGTCCGCTCGTCGTCCGACGAGCCGGCTTCAACGATCGGCCGGTAGCCCCACTTGATTGAGTACTTGTCGTAAGGTCCGATGACCGGCATGAAACACACGCCTTCGTCCTCGGGTTGGGCGACGTAGTTGAAGCGGGCGTAGTCCATGATCGACGGAGTCGTACCCATCGTGCACGTGAAACTCGCCGAGCGTAGCGAGTCGACCGGATAGGCTGAGCTTGCCTTCATGTTGTGGGGTAGTCCCAGCGTATGCCCGACCTCGTGTGCCGCCACGTAGCGGACGAGCTTGCCCATGACCTCGTCTTCGAATTCCACACCACGCGCCTCGGGATTGGCGGCCGCGGTTTGGATGAGATACCAGTTGCGCAGCAGGTTCAGCACGTTGTGGAACCACCCGATGTCGCTCTCGAGGATTTCGCCCGTGCGGGGATCGTGCACGTGCGGCCCATAGGCGTTCTGTACCGCAGACGGGAACCAACGGATGACAGAGTAGCGCACGTCTTCGGGACTGAATTCGGGATCATCCTCCGGCGTCGGCGGCTCCCTCGCGATGATCGCGTTCCTGAAGCCGGCCTCGGCGAAGGCGACGTTCCAGTCTTCAACGCCACGCTTCAAGTACTCGCGCCACTTAATCGGCGTCGCAGGGTCGATGTAGTAGACGATGGGCTTGACCGGTTCGACCAGTTCGCCGCGGAGGAAGGCGGCCGTGTCCTTCGGCTCTAGCCGCCAGCGTGTGACATACCGCCGAGTCTTCGCCTTCTGATCGCTGCGTCCGTAGTCCACCTGTCCGACGCTGAAGAAACCGACCCGCTGGTCGGCGATGCGCGGACGCATCGGTTCCTCTGGCAGCAGGATCATCGAGTGGTTCATCTCAAGCGAGATCGCGCCCGTGGAGGAGTTCGAGGGCGGCTGCGTCGCGTTGTACGTGAGCACTGCGCGAGTCTCGACGTTTCGGGGGAAGCTCTTGATCCAGCTAATGAAGGTCCGGTCCCTGTCGAGGTTCCGCACCTTATAGCGATCCCGACTCGACCTGCTGAGGCCAAGCACCGGCACATCGCTGGTGAACAGCCCGGTGACGTCCACCACGGCGGCCGCCGTATCGGTCTTGGTCGAGTCGACTTTGAACGCCTCGATATCGAAGGCGCTCACGATCGGCTCGAAGTTGGCACTACGAACCGCCTCGTAGATGGGCAGCGAATCCGCCGCCACGTTGGTGTACGAGACGATACGCAGCAGAATCTTGTTGTCGTGCCTCTGCCAGCGGACGGTTTGTGTGTTGTTCTTCTCGCCGCCATACCCGATGTTCGCGGCCGTACGCGCCCGGCGCGACACCAGCAGCATCTCCCGATCAAGCAGCCCTACCGGGATCTCGTAGTAGAACTTGTCCTCTACTTTGTGGACGATGAACAGGCCCGAGTCGGTCTGAGCGCCGGCCGTGATGACCTCGCCGTACGGCTTGACTTTCTCCGTCTGCCTGTTGGCGGCCTGTCCGGCGCCCGCGCGCGGCGAAGGTTGGGTCTGGGCCTGACCTTTCGCACAGCTGGCGGCCGCCACGGCCGCGACCAGAACTACGACAGCGGTCAAGATTCGTCGCATCATAGCACTCCGTTTCGTTATCCGAAGCAGCGGAAGTACCGGTTAGCCAGGGTCAAATCGGGCGGAAAACTAGACCAAGCCTAGTTTCCACGCCAGGCGTGGCGTCAGCGCCATAAGTGAGTCCGCTCCAACACAAGAGCGAGGCTTCTTCGCAACAGCTCAGACCCAGAATGACCGATCCGAACCCACTCCATCTACGTTAACTCTCAGTCGTCCAACGGGTTACAAACAACGACATCGGTCGGATCGATTTCTGCATTGCGCGAATTTCGAGCGCTGAGATGTGCATTCTTTCGCCTTTGCGGGAATGATGTTCAGAGACTTCAGTCACGGACCAGAGCCGATCCATCTCGACTCGCTTGAGATCGGGACTCGGGAGCAATACGAGTGGCTCCTCGGAGTCGTGAAGGCCGTTCTCGTGCTCAACCTCCTCGACGCGATTCTCACGCTCTGGTGGGTCACCCACGGGCTAGCCGTTGAGGCAAACACTCTCCTGCGGGACCTGGTGGTGGAGAATCCGCTGCAGTTCGTGTTGGCGAAGATCGCGCTGGTCTCGCTGGGCTCGGTGTTCCTTTGGCGTTTTCGTACCCGTCCGCTAGCCGTCATTGCCATCTTTGGCGCCTTCTTCGTGTACTACCTCGTGCTCCTTCACCACATCCGCTACTGGAGCGCCTCGACGGATTTCGCGATGGCAATGCAACACGTTCACCTCGTCGTCTTGCCCATGCCGTTGCTCGCATGGCGCAGTCCCGCACCTGCGGAGCCATCTCGAGCGGATTCCGCTGATCCAGCAGCCTAGTAGACCTAACGAAGGGTCGTACTCTTCAGGTTTGACAAGATCGAATACTGAACACCGAATGTCTTATGTTGAAGAGCATTCATCAGTGCTTTGGACATTCCTTGCTCAATATTCGACATTCGACATTCGAGACCCGCATCCTCCGCTCCCATCTTGTCGTCTTCTGCCTGACGGGGCATTTTGGTCCTCTCACCGTACGAGACGCCGACAGTCAACGGAATGAGCAGGACTTGCAAGGGAAGCAGACCGATGGAATTCGAGACGGAAGCCCAAAGAGAATGCTACGACACGGTGGCACCTTGGATAACCGAGCTATTCAGCGGGTCGGTGCTTCGCAACCCAGAGAAACCGCTGCTGGGCATCGTGCACGGCTCGGCCTTCGCCCAGGTCGGTGTATTCCCTTGGGGTGATGAGGACGCGATCATCACCACACGGTCCTATGTGGTTACCGGTGCCGAGTTGACGCCCGAGCTGATGCAGTTTCTGTTGCAGGAGAACGGCGGAATGCACTTCGGCGCGTTCGGGCTCGATGACGACCGAGACATCTTCTTCGAGCACTCCATCGTGGGGTCCACGTGCGATAGGAAGGAGCTGGAATCCTCAGTCATCGCGGTGCTGAAAACGGCCGACCACTACGACGACCAGATCGTCGCGCGCTGGGGCGGCCAGCGCGCCTTAGATCAGATCCGTTGATCGCCGCCGAGGCGCCAATAGCGACCGGCATCGCTCACATTTTTTGTCACGACGTCGGAGCTCTCAGGGATGCGCGGGCTCCCTCCAGCTACTTCACCTTCGGGAAGTAGTTGCTGTGCCTCCTCAAGCGGACCACTTCGCCATCCGTTCCCGCCTCAAAGGTGATCTCCTCACCCAGCGCCTTGTCGCCCCGCACTCGCCTGAAGACGCCTCCTTCGACGCGCTCGAGCTTGATGATCCCGCCCGTGGGGTCGTCGGTTGGCAAATCGACCATGGCCAGTCCACCTTCCCACGGGAAAACCGCGAGCTCTCCGCCCCAGTAGGTGCTGTAAGTACCCGCGTACATGTCCAACGCCGGGTCCGGCCCTTCACTTTCGCCCGAAGAATCGACCGCCTTGGAGATGGCCGGCGCCATGATCGCATAGGCGCCCCGCGTGTACTTGCCCGCATTGACGCCCATAGCGTTGGTCATGACCACCGCTGCGAACTTCTCGTCCGTCTGGAGCATCAGGTGAGAACGGTAACCCGGGCAGCCGCCGCCGTGGCCCACGAATGTCTTGTCGTCGTTCCGCCAGACCGCGAAACCCAGCCCCCAGTGGGTCGTCCAGTCGCGATCCACCCAGTGCACTCTATGCATCTCACGCAGCGTGTTGGCGCTCAGAACCTCGGTCTCGCCGGTCTCCAGTAGCCGGAACTGCCAGGACGCGAAACCCGCCAGGTCCTCGACCGTCGAAGCGAACCCCGCTGCCGGCGCGATGCCGCGGACCTGGAGCAACGTGAGCGGTTCCCGGGCACCATCTCTACCGCGAGCTCCGTAGCCCGTGGCCAGCCGTCCGTCCAGGTGGTCCGCAGGTATCTCCGGGCTCGTGTCGTCCAGGCCCAGCGGATCGAGGATGTTGCGCCACACATACTCACCGTACGGCACGCCGGACTCGGCGGCGACGATCTCGCCGGCCAAGGTTAGACCCAAGTTCGAGTACTGGAAGTACTTGTAAGCCGGATAGAGGGTTTGTTGGCTGGACAGCCGCTCCACGACCTGCTCGCGGGTGGGGAACGCGAACTCCGGTCCTGTCCAGTAAGGGTAATCCGACTCGCGCGGCAACCCCGACGAGTGCGTCAGCAGCGCCTGTACCGTGACTGACGGCCCCTCTGGATACGCCTGCTCGATGTCGAACCAGTCGAGATGATCTCCCACTTTGTCG
>JBDHHL010000274.1:0-6217 GCA_039589375.1 Gemmatimonadota bacterium
CTGGAGACGTATCGCGACCGCGTCGCGGCCGTCAACGCGGCAGAGGTTCAGCGGGTCGCTGCCCAGCACTTGCAGCCGGACACAGCGCTGGTCGTAGTCGTCGGCGATGCGACCGAGATCTACGACAAGCTCGCGCCCTTCGGAGCCGTCAAGCTGTTCGATGTTGAGGGTAACCCCACGACACTCGCTGCTCTCGCGGTGACGGCCGCGGCTTTCAGCTTCGACGCCACGGGCATCCAGCCGACGACGCTCGTCTACTCACTCAACTTCCAGGGCAATCCGGTCGGCGAGATTACCACTCAGGTCGGCCGCGAGTCGCTGGATGGGCGCGACGTGGTCCGGTCGAAGACGGCCGGCGGTGCCATGACCATGACGATGGAGCAGGAAGTCGTCTTCGAAGCGGCAACGTTCACCGGCATTGAATCGCATGCGTCTCAGAAGATGGGAGCCCGGGGAATCGACATCGACCTTGTCCTCGAGGGAGGCGTCGTTACCGGCACGGTCGCTGGAATGAGCGAACAGCCACAGCAGATCAACGCCGAGGTCGTTGACGGCACGCTGCTGCCCGGCATGGACGACTATATGATCTGGCTGGCCGACTTCGACGCGAACCAACAGATCGAAATGCCTGCCTTCAACGCACAGTCCGGCAGCCCGTACACGCTCAAGTTGAGGGTCGTCGGCGAGACGACGGTGACGGTTCCGGCGGGCGAGTTCGAGGCGTACCAGGTCGAGGTGAGCGGCGGCCAGGGCCCAGTTACGATATACGCGCGCAAGCAGGCGCCGCACATCGTGCTCCGGCAGGAGCCGGCCGGCCAACCCCTCGTCATCGAGCTCAAGGAGCTTCGCTGAAGCACCGACGACGATCGACGCGCATCAAACGGGGCGGTGGCCGACGGCTGCCGCCCCGTTGGCTGCCGAGGGCAACGGACGTTGCAACTTCCAGATCACTGGCAGGACGATCCCGTCGGCGTGCGCTCGGGGGTCGGCAAGTAATCTGTGCGGCTGGTCCTCGGCGGTTGGCCGGGTTACAGGGGTCATGGCCCTGAAACCCGAGTTCTGGCTTGGTCGTAATGCCTAGTGTGTCACCCAGGGCTATTCTTCTCCTACAGCCGTCGAGTCTTAAGCCATGAAGAAGAGATGGTGGTTTGCTGCCGGCGTCGTCCCCATCGCCATCGTGGGCGGCTTCGTTCTGCGACCGCAGGGCGACGAGCCCGCGAATGGCTCTCCCCAACTGAGAACGGCCGAGGTCAGCCGCGGCGAGGTCAGCATCCTGCTCAACGAGACAGGAACCGTCGAGCCCGTCCGCCAGGTCGTGGTGAAGCCCGCCGTGAGCGGAGTCGTGCTGCGCCTTCTGGTACGAGAAGGCGACCAGGTCTCGGCGGGAGACATCCTCGCCACGGTTGAACCGGACCTGAGTCAGGCACGCGCCGTGGCCGAGATTCGCTCGGCGCGGGACCGGGCGCGCGTGGCACTCGCGCAAGCGGAACGCGACCTCGAGCAAGGTCGCCAGCTCAGCACGTCCAACCTGATCGCCCAGAAAGAACTCGAGGATCGTGAGGCCGCGTTCCAGCAAGCGCGGCTCGAGCTCGAGTCGGCGGAGGAACAACTCCGCATCGTCGAGCAGTCCGGTGTATCTTCGCGCGTCCGCTCGCTGAACGTGGTGGCGCCCGCGGCGGGTGTCGTGATCCTGCTCGGTGCCGAGGAGGGTGAGTCGGTATTGGCCGGAACTATGACGTTTGGCGGCGGCACGGAACTCGTAACGATCGCCGACCTCTCCAGCCTGATGATCGAAGCGACCGTGAACGAAGTAGATATCGGGAAGGTCGCCCTCGAGCAGCACGTCACCATCACCGTGGACGCGTACCCCAACGAGGAGTGGACGGGCAGCATCTCGTTCATCGCGCCCGCCGCTCGGATCGAGCCCGATACCCGGGTCCGGGTATTCGATGTGGAAGTGGAAGTTCTCGATCCCGATGAACGGCTGCGGCCGGGAATGACGGCGAACATAGATATCCGCGGCGAACGCAAGGAGGACGTTCTCACGATCCCAGTGGAGGCCGTTTTCCGCAAAGCCGGCCGTGACGTGGTCTACAGAATCGAGGACGGCCAACCGGTCGAGATACCTGTTGACCTGGGACTGGTCGACATAGCACGAGCCGAAGTCGTCGCGGGATTGGAAGCAGGCGACCAGGTGACTATCGAGGAGCCACCCGACACGTTGGCCGGTGGACAATGAGTAAGGAGCGCGGTAACGGAGGCCCGGTTGTCCGAACCGAGCGAGTCCATAAGGTCTACCACCTTGGCAAGGTGGAGGTCGAGGCGCTGCGCGGGGTCGATCTCGTCATCGAGGACGGCGAGTACGTGGCAATCATGGGGCCGTCGGGCAGCGGCAAATCCACGCTCATGCACATCATCGGCTGCCTCGATACTCCTACCGCCGGCGAGTACTGGCTGGACGGCGAACCGGTCTCGGGGTTGCGCGGCCGGCGACTGGCCCGAATCAGAAATCGCAAAGTCGGCTTCGTCTTCCAGAACTTCAACCTTCTTTCCCGCATCGACATCGTCGAGAACACGGCCCTTCCGCTTCGCTACAGTGGCGGCATGCGCCGCGGCGTACGGCGCCAGCGTGCCACCGCCGTGCTGGAGAAGCTGGGCCTTGGCGATCGCCTGCAGCACAGACCGGACGAGCTCTCCGGAGGTCAACGCCAGCGTGTCGCCATCGCCCGCGCTTTGGTGAACAACCCGGCGATGCTGCTCGCCGATGAGCCGACCGGTAACCTCGACTCCGACACGTCGAGAGAGATCATGAAGATCTTTCGCGAACTGCACGACCAGGGCCATACGGTCGTGACCGTGACCCACGATCCAAACGTCGCGGCAGAGGCCAGCAGAGTGGTTCAAATCACGGACGGCCGCGTCGACCCATGAACATCGTGGAGTCGATCTCAGCGGGCATCGACGAGGCGCGCGAGCACCGCGGTCGGACCTTTTTGAGTCTGGTGGGCCTCACGCTCGGCACGGCATCGATCATCGCCGTGTTGGCCCTGTTCGGCGGCGCTCAGAAACAGAGCGAGGATTTCCTCGCCGAGGTCGGCGGCTCCGGCAGCGTCATCGTGCGGAACGACCTCGGCGGCAGGATCAAGCTGACACCGCGCGAAGCCGCGTCGCCACAACTGACCTGGCGTGATGTTCTCGATTTGCGAGAAGAGGCACCGCACCTGAAGTACATCAGCGGAGCGCGGCACTGGTACCTCCGCTATACCGGCCCGCGGAACAGCTTCGAGGGGCAAGTGGTTGCAACGGTGCCCGACTACGCCGCGATCAACGACATCGAGCCCCTCTACGGCCGGTTCATCACCGAGATGGACCTGCAATATCGGACCAACGCCACCGTGCTGGGCTATTCGTTCGCCGACTCGCTGTTCGGAAGCCCCGCAGCGGCGCTCGGGCAGGTGATCACGATCGGCGGGGACCGCTACCGGGTCGCCGGTGTGTTGAGACGTGAGGAGTTCTACTTCGCCGCCTGGAGCGGTAACGCATTCGAGTACCGCAACCAGAGGGCCTACATTCCGCTGACTACGGCGCTAAAACGATTGGCCGGTGACGACAAGCTGGTCTGGCTCACCTTGGAGGCCACCAGCCCGTTCCATCTGGAGACCGCGATCAGCGAAGTCAGCGATGTCCTGCTGCGCCGTCACCGCGTGCGGGACTTCTCCTTCGATCGCTCGTCCGAGGACATAGCAGAGGGCACGGAGTTCTATCTGCTGTTCGATTTCATCTTCCTCATCGTCGGCGTCATCTCGCTGTTCACCGGCGGCGTCGTCATCGCCAACATCTTGCTGGCCAGCGTGGTCGAACGCGTGCGCGAGATCGGAACTCGCATGGCACTCGGCGCCAGCGGTATCGACATGTTCATGCATTTCCTCATTCAGTCTCTTCTGATCACGACGGTAGGCGGTTTGGCCGGGGTGCTGATCGGTACCGCTCTGACGTCCACCGTAGAGAAGTTGATGATGTTCCCGGCGTACGTGACACCGGGCATCTTCCTGCTCGGACTGGCGACCGCATCACTCGTCGGCATCCTGGCGGGCATCTACCCGGCCTGGAAGGCGGCGCGCATGGACCCCGTCGAGGCGCTCCGCTATGGCTGACCGGGAAACGCGGGCGACCGCCCGGCTCTACGAAGCCTGGGAACTTCTGTTGGACGGCTGGCGTGGGATCCGCGTGCACAAGCTGCGGTCGATGCTGACATTGGCCGGCATCGTCTTCGGCGTCGCCTCGCTGGTCGCCATGTTCTCCATCGTCTCGGGCATCAAGACGATGGTCATGGACGACTACGACAAGTTCGGCATGAAGGACACGTTCGAGTTCGGTCGACGCAACGTGGACTCCGAGCGTGCCGCCGATCACGTATCGAAGGGACTGCGCTCGGCCGAAGCGGACACGCTGGTCGACCTCGAGACCGTGGTGGCCGGCACCGACGGCCTGTTCGGTGAGATGGTGGGACAGGCGCGTCTCGAACCGCGCCGCTATCCGATCATCGGAACCGGCTCTCTGTACATCGAGATGCGCAACATGCGGGTCGTCGCAGGGCGTTCGCTGACGGACCTAGATGAACGCAATCGCGCAGCCATCGCCGTGCTGGGCACGCGGGCCGCCCGTGAGCTGTTCGGTGACGTCAGCCCGGTCGACCGCGAGTTCATGCTGAACGGAGAGCGCTTCCAAGCGGTGGGCGTTGTCGAGGCGCCCAGGCTGACCTTGATCCCGGCTAACATGGATTATCTGGAACGGCGCATCTACATCCCTGTGAGCACTTACCAGGCGCGCTTCACCGGCGAAAAAGCCGTCCAGGTGATCGTGATGCGGGCCCCCTCTTACGAGACCGTCGGACCGGCTCTGAGAGACGCGGAGACGAAGCTACTCCAACTGCATCGCGGAGTCCGCGACTTCGAGATCCAGAACAACGCCGCCGAATACGGTGAAGAGATGGTGATGGTCGACGGCATCATGACGGGCTGGAACATCGTGCTCGGGGCCATCGCGGTCATCTCTCTGCTGATCGGGGGCATCGGCCTGTTCAGCATCCTGCAGGTCTCCGTACGCGAACGCGTTCGCGAGATCGGGATTCGCAAGTCCGTGGGCGCCGACGACGCCGACATACGCCGCGAGTTCTTGTCGGAGTCGCTGACCCTGGCGGCCCTGGGCGGGGTGATCGGTATCCTGGTGGGCGCGGGCCTTTGTCTCGGCGCCGAGTCGATCGCCACCGTCTTCGGCCGGGACTGGAGCATCCCGATATCGCCGATCGGCGCTTGTATCGGATTCATCTTCTCGCTGGCCGTGGGATTCGGGTTCGGCCTCTATCCCGCCCGCCGCGCCGCCGAGCTCGATCCCGTGACCGCGATCTCACAATAACTCAGGCACGCCGGTTCCCTTGCGCCCGGCTCGCCGTTCTCCTATCCTGCCCGCTTCATCTTAGCCAGGCCCCTACCATCAACAAGGAGATTCCCATGAAGTTCATGGCTACCTGGCAGGTTCACGACGACAAGCGTCACGACACCCTGAAGGCGTTCTCGCAGATGACGGCCGCGGACGACAAAGCCGACATGGGCGACAAGATCAAGCTGATCGGGCGCTGGCACGATGTCGCCGGCTTCACAGGCGTCGCGATATTCGAGACCGACGATCCTGAAGCGATCCCTGCCTGGCTGCTCAACTGGAATCACTCCATCGACATCGAGGTCACACCGGTGCTCGACGACGAAGAGACGAGAGCCGTCGGCAAGAGCAAGTTCGGGAGCTGAGGCTCAGCCCCTGTCTAGCTGGCAACGCGAAGCTGAACGGCTTCGCGTTGTCACGTAGGGGAATCAGCTGTCGTACTAGTCGCCGGTCGACAAGAACGATTCCACCGGCGCGAGCGACAGACCGGGCACCCGCTCGAACTCGCGACGGTTGAGCGTAGCCACCTCGAAGCCGTTAGCCAGGGCCGTCGCGGCCACCAGCATGTCATGAGGACCGATCGGTTCCCCGCGTCTTGCCAGTTGCACCCACAACTCGGCATGCAGGCGAGTTTCTCGCAGCCCAAACGGGGCCGTCGGGATCTTCTCGAGGACGGCTTCAACGTACGCCCCCCGTCGCGCCCGGATTCCGGGTTCGATCGCCCGCTCGACGCCGAATAGCAACTCAGCGGCGGTGACGGAAGCTATGGCCACTGCGG
>JBDHHL010000275.1:0-9800 GCA_039589375.1 Gemmatimonadota bacterium
CGTTTAGCACCCATCGTGCGATCCCGATCGGCGGCTTGGTGCTGCTCGGAGCTTTGCTGAACGAATGGCGACAGTGATCACGCAGGGCGTCAGGCAGCACATCGTCGGCTCGACTCTTCGAGACGTGCGCGTCGCTTTCGAGGGTCGTTTGCTTTCCCCGAAAGCACAAGCATCTTGTGGGTGATTCCCATCGTGCCCCCGACCGCTTCGGGAATAGCGTTATCGACCGGCCACTCATCCACGATCTCGTTGCGTACGACGAACCGGTGCACGCCTTTGCGGCGACGGTCCTCGTCATGCTTAAGATAAACGTGTGGTAGCAAGACCTTGCACCTGGAGACAGGCGTCTGACCTTACCCACGGGTGAGATTTCTGGGTCAGAGGAGAGATGATATGCAAGAGGCGGCCGTTTCCGTGGAAGTCGCACTGGCATCCGTTCTCGTTGTTATCCTGGTGTTGCTTTCCGCCTGTCTTATCGCTCTGGCGCCATTGAGGCGTATCCGGTTGCCCTTCACTGTGGCCATAATGCTCTTTGGTTCTCTTGTCGGCATTGCAGTGGAAACCCTGGAGCGACACGGCTTTGGATTTAGTACCGAACCGGTCCTTCAGAATGTGGTGGAGGCTCCTCAGTCCGGGATTACCGACGACTCGCAGGATGAACCATCATCCAGCGGCCCCTCTGTTGAATCCAGCACCGATGATCACGAGAGCGGGCACCCGTTCCTGCTACGGCGCCTGATAGACGAATTTGTAGGTGTCTTTCGCGCGGCGAGCGACGGGCTTACCCCGACCCTGATTCTGTTCGTCTTTCTCCCCATCCTGGTGTTCGAGTCGGCGTATAACATGGAAGCGCGGCAGGTCATCAGGAACTTTCTGCCCATCACGGTCCTGGCCCTGCCGGGTGTGCTGCTGTCAACCGTGATGTGCGGCGCGGTCATGATGATGGCCGGTGGGCAGGGTCTCGGTATCACCTGGGAAGTTGCGCTGTTGTTCGGCGTTATCGTTTCGGCCACCGACCCGGTTGCCGTCGTCGGACTGTTCAAGGAGCTGGGTGCGCCCAAACGCCTGGGGATACTGGTGGAAGGAGAAAGCCTCTTCAATGACGGCACCGCCATTGTCCTGTTCAACATTCTCCTTGCTTTTGTCATCGGGACGGCGGCAACTGGGGGAGGCGCCTCTGCCGCATTTCTTTCGGGGGGGCTGGAGTTTCTCAAGGTCGTTGGCGGGGGGGCGGTGGTGGGCTTGCTGCTGGCCTGGGCCGGCTGGCGCGTCATCGGCTCGATCATTGAAAATCTGCCCATCAAGATATCCCTCACCATCGTTATGGCATACGCTTCTTTCGTGATCGCGGAGCATCTGTTTCATGTCTCGGGCGTGATCGCGGTGGTGCTAGCCGGCCTCGTATCCGGGTCATACGGGCAGCTCAAGCTCTCCCAGTCGATGTCCGAGTTCATGAGGGAATTCTGGGAGTTCCTGTCGTTCGTCATGAATTCCCTGATCTTTTTCCTGGTCGGTCTCGTGATTGCGCTCAAACTGGACTTCAGGAGTTTTGCGGCTGTTCTGCCGCTGCTGGGAGCGGTCATCATTGGGCTGATCATTGCGCGCGCCATCAGCATCTTCGGCACGATGCCGATGCTGCGACGGCTGATGGAGGCGGTGGACTCCCGCTACCAGGCAGTCATGTTCTGGGGTGGCCTGCGGGGCGCCGTCGGGCTTGCGCTGGCGCTCACCGTTGTCGCGACACCAGGGATCCCCGGCGAAATACAGCAGGTCGTGCTGACGCTCACGGCCGGGGTCGTGCTCTTCACTCTGCTTGTGAACGCCCTGACAATGGAACCGCTGCTTGTCATGCTGGGATTGAACCGACCGAGCATCGTGGACCGTTTCGCCATTCAGCATGCCGAACTGGTGGTCTGCGATGCCGTTTCAGAGGTTCTGGACCGCATGGAACGGGAAGAACTGTTTGCACCGGACGCCATCAGCGAATTTCGTGGCCTTTATGTTGAGCGGGAACAGACCGCCTGTGATCGCCTCGCCGAGCTGCGGGAACAGACATCCAAAACGCCTGGATCCAAGGAGGCCGTGGCCGGATTGCTGGCGCTCGCCGTTGAAAAACGGGAAGTCTTCGCCCGGTTTTCAGACGGTTCCATCTCCGAAGACGCGGCGAGAACTCTCCTGGGGTCATCCGACCGGCTTCTGGACATCGTAAAGTCCGGTGAGAAGCTCCCTGAAATCAGGCCCCTTGATGACAGCGCCCAGAACATGCGTGCGCGCCTCCTGGCTTTTCTCGAGTCTCGCGCGATCATGAACTGGCTGACAGAGCGTCTCAGATCCAGGCAACTGGCAGAACAGGTCGACCTCGAGCACGGCCTCTACATTGCCGCCTTGGGAGTGGACCGCAACCTGCAGGGAATGGAAGACGCCCGCACCATCGACCTGGCGACGCTGGGCAGGATTCAAGCGCGGTTCTTTTCATGGGAGCTCAAAGCGCAGCAGAAAATCGAACGCCTCGCCGAAGCGTTCCCGCCAGCCGTCCGCGCAGTCCAGAAGACTCTGATGGAACACGAGGTCCTGCGTGCCGAGGCCCGGGCGCTGCACCGCCTTTGGGAGGTCGGTCTCCTCACGGAAACGGCCTGGATGGTGTCCCATGAGGAAACGATCAGGCGGGAGCGCATCCTGCAACGCAAGTTACGGACAGGGGCTTGAGGGAGGACCGGGTCGAGGCCATCGAGGCGACCCGCCATCCTATCCTCGACGTCGAGCGCCAGGTCGCAGTCTGCTTGCTCTTCAAAGCGGGGTAGCTTTAGCTGTGAGCAACGGACTCCGAGTCGGCTATTTCCCAATTGGAGTGGTTGGACTCATGGGGCGACAGAACGACCTTCGGTAGTGATCGCGCAGAGCGTCGCGCAGCACATCCTCGAAAGCCAGCAACTCCAGCGATAGCTGCTCGGCCAAGTTGCCGGCAAAGCTCGAGCGATGGAAGCAGCGAACGAAGATTCGCGGAGCGGAAGAGCGGTCACGGAGCAGCATCGCGGCGCGGAGGTTCAGCCGCTCGTCGGCGGCACAAAGCACGTAGACCGGTGTCGCCTCGCTCTCCGCTAATCTCCTGTCGACTTCGTCCCACGCCGCCGGATCGGACACTTCCCGGTCGATCGCGATCGCCCGGTCGAGTCTATGCGAAATATCGGCCTCGAACTGGCGGAACAGTGCTGACGCGGCGCGGTCGACGATGACCACCTGTTCCAGCTCGTCCGCCGCCTCGTCCAGCAGCACCTCCAGAATCGTCTGGCCGAAGCGTCCGAAGCCGGCCAGCACGACCACATCGCGATAGCCCGTCTCCTCAAAGTGGCTCGCCAGGTGGTTCCGGTAGAGATGGAATGCGCCGATCTGGTGAGTGTTGAAGCCGACCGGCGCGAGGTCGTCGTGCGCGATCCGCTCGACCGGTCTCAAAAGCGCCAGGTCCGCCACGTGAACGGCAATCGGTAGGGAAGGCTGCTCGGCGTGCGCGGCCCAGGCGGCCTCGAGGTTGACGAGGTCGAGAAACTCAACTCCGTGTCGGCGCACTGCCTCCTCGGCAGTGGCCAGCCCGGCGCTGCGGTCGATCAGCAAGACCGGACGCTCCGGTTCGACGGATCTCAGAGCTTCCAGGTAGGCCATGCCGACCTGCCCGGCACCCACCAACACCATGTGGCCGTCGAGGCGGCGGCGCTTCAGCCACTGAGGGCGGACGAGGCGAAGCAAGCCTTCGATGACGGCGCTGGTCGTGATCGCGGGCGCCAGAAAATAGGCGATCCACAAAGCTGCCCGTCCAGCCGCCATCCCGCCCACCGGCGTTCCCAGGTCGAGCCCGCCGAAGACGAAAAGGCCGGCGGCGTAGTAGATCCAGACGGTAATCGGGTCGTCGGCTAGGCCAGGTCGCTCGCTGGTGACGACTCCGCCGGCGAACGCTGCAACGACGAGGACGAACACCAGAAACACCGACATCAGGCGGGCGAACGCCGCTGCCCGTCCTGGAACCCGAAGGATGCGCCCGGGGCTCATAGAGTCTTCCGCCAGGCAATCATGTGAGCCGTGCTAGTGCTCAAAAGTCTCTCTAGATATTGAAGGCTTCCCGAGCGATCGCGACGACCGTGGCGCAAGCCGCATCGTCGATTCCTGCCACGAACGGCCCCTCATGGCGAGTCGCATCGATCGGTCGGCCATCGAGGTCCGTGATCTCTCCCCCTGCGCCGCGCACCAGCAGGGCACCTGCGGCTAGGTCGTACGGTTCGGCTGGCCGTGTCGCCCAAATATTGGCGTAGACGAAGGCCCCCTTGGCCGCTTCCAGCAGCGCCCAAGACGGTGAGCCGCCGGGAGAACGGACCATCTGCACGTCATTGCGGCGCCATGCGTCGTAGAGTCCATGTACAAGCCCCTCTGCGGCGCGACTCGGGTGGACGTTCACCAGGACCTTCGCCTGATTCTCAAACGTCGCCGGAAGCGAGATGGCGGCGTCTGGTTCGCCGTAGAGTGAGAGCTGCAGCAGTCGAGACGACCCGCCGGCGAGCGCGTAGCCCAGCTCGCCCGTGGTGGGGTTGAGGATGAAACCCAACAAGGGCGCCCCATCTCGGAAGAGGGTGAGCACAGTCGTGTATGTCTCGGTCCCGGTCACGAACGCCCAGGTGCCATCCACCGGATCGATGGCGACGGCGAGGCCCGACGATGGGAACAGGCCACCGGTCTCTTCACCGACTATGGCCGCGTTTGGCGCGAACTCGGCCAGCGCCTCGCGCAGGCGTACCTCGACTTGCTTCTCCGCCAAGACGGTGGGCGAGCCATCTTCCTTGATCTCGACGTTCTCCAGCAGCGCCAACTGTGCACTCCTCAGCTCTCGGGCCGCGATCAACAGTTGAACGATCCCGAACCTGATCCAGGCATCCGTTTCGCCGGACACGCCTTCGGGCGCCGGGCTTCCCGATCGGAACGCCTCGAGGCTCGCGAGTTCCAGTTGATTCAAGGTCACGTTTGGACTACCCCGTCTTGGCCAGAAGACTCTCGGCCTGCGATGTCTCCATCCGACCGCTCTCCATCAGCTTCGTGATCGACTCTCGGATGAATCGGGCCTGCCCGGATGGTACGCGGTTCACGGTGTCTGCCTCGAGTGGCCACCACCTGACCTCGTCGAAGTGCCCCCCCGGGTCGAAGCTGTCCGTTACCGCTTTATCATCGACAAGATATAGATAAGCGTGGGTCTCGACCCAGGCGTGGTCGGTTTGCCGTGGATCGTAGGTGTAGCCCTCGAAGACGACTTCGCCGCTCTCCTCCGGATGCCGGCCCACTTCGTTCTCCAGCACCCGACCGATGTCCGAGTCGGGTGACTCACCGGGGAGGACGAATCCCTTCGGAAGCTCGAGGTCCGTTTGGCCTTCGTTACTACCTAGCAGGATCTCCAAGTCACCCGTAGTAGTGTTCGCCTGCACCACGCTGGCGGCGACGGAGAGGTTGCACCCCCAGAGCCCGAGAAGGCCACGGCCGGCGATTCCGGTCCGGCCGCGTGGGTTGAGAGGTCGACCGTCGTCGTCGCGATACTTGGCGGGGCGAGCCGCGAGCTCCTCCTTGATTCTGCCGATGTCCTCAGGATCCGCCCAGCCGGTTGCCGCTGTGGAACGGTCCTGCTCCAGAACCGAAGCGTCAACATGATAGGGTGGATCGTACTCAGGACAATCCAATGGCCAGGGCGATTCGTCGAGCAGGACACGCTGCCGGGGCGGATAAGAGCGCGGTCGTTCCGCGCGGATTTTGAGATGAAAGTCGTCCGCGACTAGGTTGTATGCGAGGCCTTCGACCGAATAGAGCGCATGCATGAGCTGCGGGAGATCGCACTCACCACGGTCGCGTCGTATGTCGAAGCTCAGCGTGTGGAGGGCATAGCGCAGCAGTGCTATCCGATAGGCCAGCCAGTCATCGCTCTTCTTGATAGAGAGACATGTCCTTCGGATCGTACGAACCGCTCCCAGGATCTTGCGGAAGCGCAGGTCCCACTTGGCGAACTTGAGCGAATCGGGAAGCCCGTCGACATCGGTCGGCAGCCGCTGCGCCAGTAGGTACTCCTCGAACTCCTTGATCCGCGGCAGGTCATCCACATCAAACGCCTTGCTCATCACGAACTTCACGTCGTTCTCGAGCTTCGCGAAGTCGAGCTCCAGCGGTGCCGGGCCGCTGTGCGTCCAATCGATGAACCAGATGTTGTCGACATCATCGCAGATGATGTTGGCGAAGTTCAGGTCGCCGTGCGACAGGCAGGCTTCGCTATCCAGGCCATCCTCGTTCGCGGCGATCAGTCGCACGAACCGCACCAGCTGTTCCGGGTCGATATGTGCGTCGCCGACGTCTTCCTCAGCCAGGTAGCCCAAGATGATGTCGGCGTTTCCCTTCAGCCATCTCAACTGCTGCTGCGCGTGCAGCCCGAAAGCGCGATAAGGCGCAACCCAGGAAAGCTCGCTGGTGTTCTTGTACAGCTTTTCCGATAGCAGCGAGAGCGCCTTCTCCAAGCGGGTCATGAACCGAGCCAGCGACTCCTCGCTTTCGGCTTCCTCGAAACTGTCCTGCAGGGTCTCTGGCCGACCCTCCATCGCCGCCAGCTCCATGCCGATACCCAGCGAGTCTCCTGCGCTGACGGGGTAGCCAAACGTCGGCACATGCTTGCCGAAGAAGTCCTTCACCTGGTGATAGCCGTCCAGCTCGCGTCGCATCTGGCCGAAGGCGTCCACCTTGAGTACCAGGGGCTCGGTTCGGGCTTCGCCTTTCCAGCCCTCGGCCATGAACAGCAGGCTGCCGCTGAAGCCTCCGGCTAGCGGCTTGAGCCGCACCCGGGTCCAGTGCATGCAGATGAGCTCGAGGATTCGCCGCTGGGCCGGATCGAAAGCGTCCCGGGCCTCCTCGGGCTCGATGACGCAAGGGCGGCAATCGAAGTGCGAGAAGTCGGCCGGATCGAGCCCGGCATACCCTGCAGCTTCCTCCAGGTCGAGCAACACGTTGACGTTGGCGGCGGGCAGGTTGTGGCGCAGAGCGGCAAAGTGAGCCTCCTGGGTGGCGCTGCCCACCAGGTGCGGCGTGACGGCGACCTCAGAGAACCCGAACGCGTTGTGGAGCAGGGTCGCGAGGGCCTGGATCCGCTTCTCCGTGTGGCAACCGATGATCAGGAAGCGCAGTTGATCCTCATGGGTCTCTGGTGCCGACGGATCGAGGCCGCTCGCCTCGCTGATGGCGCTCAGCAGCTCCTTCCAGGGGATGACTCCGTCTGGGGATGGGATTACGGCAGCCGCGTCAACGTGTGCGTCGACTGCATCGATGAGACCGACCGGCGTTTTGTCATCCTCGCTCTTGATGATCACCAGGCTGACCGGGGCGCCGCCAGACCGTGCCTCCGTCGCCCGGGCGATGAAGGTCGGGAGGGGGCCATCGCCGAAGCTCTTGCCCCTGCCCATGAGCCGAGCGACCTCTCGGGGGCCGACGTTCGACCTCGAGTCCTGGAACTGGTGTTCCTGGCTCAGGACATCGTTCGTGAGTCCGTCACCGATGATTATCGTATGCATCGCCCCGTGCCTGATACGGACAAACCCATCGCGTGGCTCCCGCCATCAGAGGATCACGCCCTCGAGGACGAGCGCCGCGACCTTCTCTGTTTTCTCAGAAGATATCTTCTTCAGAATATCCCGAAACTCGGAGTACTCGCCCTTGATGCGATCGAACTCACCCCGGGTCAACAGGAAGGCGTCACAGTACGTCAGTGACCTGACCGATGCCGTTCGCCGCTCGCCCAGCAGCAACGACAAGTCGCCAAAGTACTCGCCGTCCTCTAACGTGCCGTGAGTCTGCTGCCCATCCCGCGATGTAATCTCGACCGTCCCTCGACTGATGAAGTAGATCCCGTTGCCCACCTCGCCCTCACGCACGATGTAACCGTCGGGGGCGAAGATCTGCGGTTCCAGCGCCATTAGCAGAACGTTGCGCAGGGCCGGTGTGCAATGCTTGAACAGTGGGACGCGCTCGATCAGGTCCTTGGTGAGGTGAAAGAGCACCTCCAGGCGTATCGGTCCCGGGAGATCGGCGAGCAGCGTTCCCTCTTTCATCCCCCGGTACCGTGCCCAGATGTAGTCGTAGTAATTGCTGACGTGCGCGTTCACCTCGGCGGGGACGCGGCGGGTCCGCAGGTACTGATTGACGGTCTCGACGCGGTTCCAAAAGGCCGCCTTGGTAGAATCGAGGTTGCTGACCAACGACGCGATGTTGCCGATGATAAACGCGTACATCGAGGCGCCCAGCAGCATCACGATCATCGTGAACACATACTCCACGTTGCGGTGCGGTGTGATGTCGCCGTAACCCACCGTCGTCATCGTTACGATGGCCCAGTAGAGAGAGCGGACGTATTGGGAACCGCGGTCCGCATTCTGAATCCCTTCGGCCACGGCCCACGAAGCAACGGGGAACCCTTCCATGAACGGCACCACAAACCAGGCGCAGGCGACCCAGTGCAAAAGGATCAGAATGACGGTGAAGAACTTCGCGATCCGCAGAAACCCTGAGTTCGTCCAGCTCTGACGCTCCCAGCGGCGAAAGATCACGAACAACCGTAACACGCGAAGCAGGCGCAGCAGCCGTAGAAGTAGCACGGCGGATACTCCGCCGATCTCGGCGCCTGAGGGCAGAAGCAGCGCGTCCAACGGGAGCGCCGCCAGCAGATCGAAGGCCAATGGACCGCGCAGATAGCGCCGAGCGATCTCTCCACGGTCGTCGACATCGATCCCCTGATAGCGATAGGTAGTGCTGAAATTCAGGTAGATATCAAACAGGAAAAAGAGATCGATGACGTAGACGAGCAGCGAGCCCGCTGCAGTCACGCGGTGAACGAAGGCCACCTGGTAGGGCACCAGAACACAGCTGAAGACGATCAGCCCCAGTATCACCAGATCCCAGGTCGTTCGGGTCCGCGAGTCTTCCCGGATAGGCTCCAGCATCTCTCCGTTGGGCGGCGTTCGAAAGTGGCCAGGATCGCGCCGGGCATGCGTCTTCTTGGTCCCGGATGATCTGCCCGTAGCTTAGCCTCTGGATCTTGCCGCGTCCAGCATGGGGACCTTCAGCCTGGACGCCGCAAGGCCTTGATTTCAACCCGCTCGGGCGTCTAGACTATCGAATCCCGCGGGAGTCAATTGCAATCCATGACACATGAACTTTAAGCTGCCGGACAAGACTGCCGGGGTTCCTCGAAGACACGAACCGGACATGTCCGCGAGCGAAGCATGAAGCACCTCAACCACCCGGGAGAGCGCTAATGAAGATAGCGGCCGAGGAAATCGGGCCCATCACGGCATTGCGATTCGAGGGGAACCTTGACACCAACACGGCGCCAGAGGCTCAAGAACGCTTCGACCAACTCGTGGACGACGGCGTCCGGAAGGTCTTGGTGGACTTCAAGGCGCTGGACTACATCAGCAGCGCGGGCCTTCGTGTGTTGCTGGCGACTGCGAAGCGTCTGAGTGGAGAGGGCGGCAGCCTGCGGATCTGCCATCTGAACGAAGCCGAGGCATCGGAAGGGTTTTAGGATTTCGCGCATAGCCCTGCCCCGACCAGGGGCCCGCTCGTTAGCTGTCGCGAGTGTTGCAACACTGGTCCTTGCTTTGGCCTTGGCAATTCGCCCTGCGCCGGCTGCAGCTCAGGAGTCGGGTGCAGAGGCCTCGAGCGCCGATAGCACTGCGCAATCAACCCAACCGCAGGATTCTGTCCGCGAAGAGCAGGCAGATTCGGTAGCCGAAGAGCCA
>JBDHHL010000276.1:0-6194 GCA_039589375.1 Gemmatimonadota bacterium
GGAGGAAATCGCGGGCATAGCCGATCGGCTGCTCGTTCCGGAGAGCGTCGAGAACTGGATCCGCAAGTACAAAAAAGACCACCGGCTGTAGCGCCGGTGGTCCCCTCGCTGCCCACCTTGTACTACTTGCTACGGACCGCCCGGAGGCGGTTTCCCCTTGCCCTTGTCCTTCTTTGGACCGGCGTGGTCCGGCGGGCCAGAGCCCGGCGGCACCGGTGGACCTTTCGGCGGGGACGCTCCCGCACGACCATGCGGTCCAGCTACATCCTTGAACTTGCCGTGCCCTATGGCGTTCCCCACCGCGCCCGCCGCCTGAGAGGGTGACTGGCCGTCCCGCATCAGACGGCGTACCGCGCCCGGGATCGCCAGCATCTCATCCGGCCCGTGCTGCTTCGCCAGCGCTCCTTCGACTACCGCGAAGGCCTCCTGCTGTGGCACGCCGGCTTCGATGAGATCGCCCAGCACTACCAGCGGCACCGCCAGCCCGCCCGTGCTGGCGCCAGCTAGCGAGCGCACCGTCTGCGGCTGGACGCCGCGGCGCAGGGCATCCGCCCCCGCGACGACCGCGGCGGCATCGTGGCCAGTGCCCACGAGCGAGCGGGACTCGGCCAGACTCAGGGAATAGGACGAAACCGCTGCGATGACCCGGTCCGTCGGCACACCCTTCGCCGCACCCTCCAGCGCCTTATCGAGCAGCGGCTCGGTTGGGATTCCCGCTGCTTCGGCATCTACTACCATGGTCTCGATCTGAGCCACTGCCTCTGGAGGGAAGGCTTGACGGATGCGTTCCATCCGCGTGTCCTGAGCTACGGCCACGTTTGGTAACACAATTAACAAAATCAGCGCCGCTTTCCCGCTCATCTTCACCACCTGATATTGCCCTCTGCTATCCGCGTCTACTGTATCACTGGCTGTGGGCAACCTTGGGCATCCATATAGATAGACGATTCATCCGTCCTCTGAGTCACTGACTCGGGACCACCAGCGTGGCGTTGACCCGCCCGAAGTCGTCGGTCACTCTCCCCGGCGCATGTTCGGGGACAAACCACTCGCCGTCGACAAGGAATCCGAAGTGGTAGAGTCCTGGCTCCATGGGGAGTGTTCCCATCCAGTTCGCGCCTTGCCGAGTCAAGGCGATCGGTTCCCAGGCTGAGAAGTCGCCGATGACGCTGACGCTGGCGGCGTCGTCATACTCCAGCCTGAACACCACCGTAGTCGGTTGGCCCTCGCTCAGCGAGACGACAGGCGGCGGTTCCGTCGCTGGGGCCAGGACGCTCCAACTGACGACCGCGCTTCCGTCAACACCAGCGGGACTCCCAAGCAGCGGGTCGGGGCCCGACCTTCCGCCGGCGACCTGGGAGGACCAGCGACTCCCCAGCGGGACCGATACGCTGATGTTCAATTCCGGCTCGACTTCGTTGGGCGTATCCCAGAGCCGTATAGCGACACCCCAGACAGCTGCGCCAAGCGAGCCGACCGAGCCGATATAGGCGGAGTAGTAGGCACCGCCGGCGGCGTTGTAGGCGTCGGCGCCGAGCCACGCTTGAGTGGGCCCGATCGGTCGGCTAGCCTCGAGCCCCATGCCGTACATCCAGAGGTCGGCTTCGAACGAGACTTGGGGCTCCTGGCTGGTGTCGGTGACATCGGATCGCCCAACGCCGCCGTAGCCCCTCAGCACCCACGCCGTTCGACCGCTGGATAACCGGGCCTCCGGCACGAGACGAACGGTCGCCGCCTTATAGGGTGTGGGATCACCCAGGCTAAAGCCCGAGATGACACCCGTCACCGCCCAGCCGAGACTCCCCGACATTGGGGGTCGATAGCTGGCTCCCAATCGGCCGCCGATCCAACTGGCTGAGTTGCCGTCGGCCGCGAGCGCGCCGTAAAAGGACCCAAAAGCGGGCCCAGCGAAGAACCGAGCTCCAAGCAGGGCATACGTGGCCGGCTCCACGTCCACATCGGCCGGCGGCCGTGCGTGTGAAATGCCGGCGTCCACGTACACCCGGGTATCCTGGGCGCGGACTCCAGTGCTTAATCCAGCGAGCATGAGGGTTGCCAAGATCGTTAGTTGAAGAGACGCCTTTCCCCGGCTGCTCTTCGCCTTGCCTCGGTCCTCAGGACGTCGCCGGCTCCGGTATGACCAGTACGGCGTTGCGATTTCCGAACCCGTCGTCCACGTACCGACCCGCTCCGGGATCGGTCAGCCATTGCGACCCATCGATCACAAACATGTACTGGTGAACTCCGGGCTTCAGCGCAACCCTTCCCGACCAGACTCCGTCACCGTCGGGGTCCGCTAGAACCAGTTCCGGCATCCAGGAGTTGAAATCGCCCGCTACGGCAACCGACTGTGCGGACGGCGCTTCCAGCATGAACTGCACGTAGATCGTCGTCGTGGCCGACGGACCGGCCTCCAGAGTGCCGCTTGGGTCCGGCGTCTGGCCGCGCGGCAGCAAGACGATGAAGGCCAGAGCCGCTGCCGCCGCCAGACCAGCTAACGGTGAGACGCGGATAGAACGAGGCCGGACGACCCACTCGGCGGCGCGCCGCGCGGCCGATCTCCGTCGCAAGGCCGGCAGTGAGCGCCGGACACGGAACTCCAAGCCCGCGGGCGCGCTCTCGGGACCCAACGCCTGGATGTCGGCCAGCAGCCGCTCCCAGCGCTCGGCTTCAGAACGCAGCTCCACAGGCAGCTCGTCCAGACCGAGCTCGCCGTCCAGATAGGACTGCAGTTCGTCTCTCATTCGTAGTCCTCCAGCAACGATTGGAGGTCGTCTCGGGCCCTATGGACCCTCATTTTCAAAGCCGGCACCGAGACGTCCAGCATATCGGACATCTCGCTGTACGAGAACCCTTCGATGTGCTTTAGCACGAAGGCCTCTCGCTCCTCCTCCGTGAGTTGCAACAGAGCCCACGCGATGCGCTGCCTGAGCTGGCCTCGCTCGGCCGACGCTTCGGGGTCATCTCGCTCGCTCTGCAGCCGGGTGGCGTCATCGAGCTGCACATCCCTGCGCCTGGGGTTCTTCAGGAAGTCCTTGCACTGGTTCACGTTGATCCTGAAGAGCCAGGCGCCCACCCGCTCCGCGTCCCGGCAGTGCTCCAGGTTCTCGAAGCCTTTCACGAACGAGGCCTGAACGATGTCGGTGGCCTCATCCGATTGACCCGTCATCCGGTGCGCATAGCGGTAAAGCGTGTCCTGGTAACGTTTTACCAGGATCGAGTACAGCTCGGCTTGCCCGGCCAGCACGGCGCGCACGACTGCGCCATCGCTCAGCTCGTTAGCACCGGCCGTCACGCTTGATTGCTCCCAATACTTTAGACGATTTTCCACCTGTCGACGTCACATCCGCGGCCACCGCGACAATCCCAGCCAGCATCCCTTCAAAAAGTAATAAAAATGACCCGGGCCTGCTTTGGTTTCAGCAGGCCCGGGTGCGTGCGATTGCGAAGAACCGGGGGGAGGCCTTCGCGCTCGCTGCCGTCCTAGGTGTCGCAGATCGCCTCTACGATGACGTAGTCCACTATTGCGGTTTGACCGATCAACAGGTCGGTCATCTTGTCGTCCGGCGTTCCGTCCGGGTCGGTGACCGTGACCGTCGTGAACCCGAGCGCCTCGGTCCCGAACGGCACCGAAGGAATCCAGCCGAGGTTGTAGGTCTCCGGGGCCGCGAGCGGCGTGATTTCGTACGCCCCCGTCAGGGGATCCGTAGCTACATCGCGGCTATCGCCGTTGGACACAGAAGGCCGGAAGTATTCCAACAGGACGTCCGCCGTGACGTCGAGTCCGCCGCAGCTTCCCGGAAACGCAGCTCCGTCGAACGTGGCGTTCGCGTCCATGCTGACCGTACCGCTTATCGTGCCGGCACGCTTGGCCAGCGTGCCGCGGATCACCGGATGCATGACCCAGCGCCCCGAGTTCCCGCGCGGTTTGCCGAGGCTCTCGTTCACGTCGAACATCGCCAGGAGCATGTACTCGCCGTCCTGCATCTCCGGGTCTCCACCGGGGAAGATGACCTTCCAACCGCTCTGGCTACAGCTGGGGCAGTGGGCCTCACCGTCCATCTCCCACGCGGGATCATTGGGGATGAACGCGTTCAGGTCGGCCAGAGCTTCGGCCGAGGTGGCGTAAACCTCGTCCTGTCCGTTCGCATCGGCCAGGATCACGACGTCAGTGAGAATGAACCTCAGTTGGCCAATGCCCGCGGGCACTTCTATGTCTTCGACCAGGGTTTCCCATTCTGCGGATGGCCCCGCGACCTCTTTCCAGCCCTTCGCATCCTCTTCCAGTATGCACTGACGCCCGTTCTGGTCGCCTTCGTGGTCACCATCCCCGACACCCTGAAAGCAAACATCCTCGAGCCAGACCCAGACTTCCGTCGCGGTGACACCGTCGTTCGCAAGCAGGGTAGCGTCACCGCTGGCGGACGGGAGCGTGTTGCCGCCGCCGAAGATGACGGTGAGCGTTGGAGGGCCTTCTGGACCCGTCGAGTTGTTATCGCAGGCCATCAGGCCGAAACTCAGCACCACGGCTAGGGTTGCGAATCTGGTGACGTGGCGCTTCGGTTGTAACCGCATCGGAGTACCTCCAGACGTTTCTGGCGGGGTGAGGCATTGCGGCTCCACGGCGCAATACCTCGCTGGGATACACGGTCTATCACACAACAGACGATTGAGAAAGGTGAAAAGTCACACATAAATCGAGGTCAGCGTAGGAAACATCACTTTCTCGCCTCACGTAGTGTCAACTAGGATGGAGCCCTGCTCGCTTCCTGTCGAAAGCGCCTGTCTCTAGTAGCTTATAGGTCGATGTACAGGACATGCATCTACTGTAATCGTAAGTTCGGGGCCAACGCGGTCATCGAGTACTTCCCGGTGGGTCGCCGCCTCGCCTTCGACTCGGAGAAGGGGCGCCTCTGGGTGATCTGCGAGGTCTGCCGGCGCTGGAACCTGAGTCCGCTCGAGGAACGGTGGGAGGCCATCGAGGAGTGCGAGCGACGGTTCTCCGATACGTCGCAGAGCTTTTCCACCGACAACATCGGCTTGGCGCGCCTTGCCGAGGGGCTCGAGTTAGTGCGCATAGGCCGGCCGCAACGTGGAGAATTCGCCGCCTGGCGCTATGGACGGGAGTTCCTGCGCCGCCGGATTCACAGCCTCATCGTGGCCGGGACGAAAGTGGCGATCTCGGTCGCTGGCGTCGTGGCCGGCGCGGACATCTTTTGGGTCTTCATCGTGGGCGGAAAGAAGCGTGTGGCAGCTCGAGTGCGCGATGATGAGGGGACGCGCCTTCATGTTACACAGAAGGACCTGGCCCGCGTGGAGCTGAGCCGTGCCGGCTCCCCGGATGGCTGGTCGCTGGTGGTACCCTACCGGCCCACCGAGCGCCGTGGGCTATTCGGAGCGCATGGGAAGGGGAAGGTGCGGCACGCCGTGCTCAGCGGTCAGACCGCGGTCCGGGCTGCCGGGCGCATCCTACCCAAGGTCAACTCGTGGGGTGGGTCCAACGCTCAGGTTCGGGATGCGGTGACGTTGATCGAGGAGTCCCGCAACCCCGAGCGGCTCTTCGCGCGTATCGCCGGAGATCCAGATGCTGCCAAAACTGCCGGTCGGGTGAAAAGCGGCTCGATCTTCCTCAAGGGCATGAACGCGAACGTCCGCCTAGCCCTGGAGATGGCGGCGCACGAAGAGAGCGAGCGACGTGCCTTGGAAGGGGAGCTAGCCATCCTCGAGGCGGCCTGGCGTGAGGCGGAGGAGGTCGCCTCGATCGCCGACAGGCTGCTCATCCCCGAACGCGTGGACGAGCTGATCCGCAAGTGGAGAAAGCCAACTGCCGGCGACGGACCTGGCATCACGTAGTCGGAATTGGATCGATGTTCAAGACTTGCATCTACTGCAATCGCAACCTTGGCGGAAACGAGGTCATAGAGAACTTCCCGGTCGGTCGCCGCCTCGCTTTCGACGGAGAGCGCGGCAGGCTGTGGGTGATCTGTGAGAACTGCCGGCGCTGGAACCTCTCGCCGCTCGAGGAACGATGGGAAGCCATCGAGGAGTGCGAGCGCGAGTACCTCGACACGTCGCATAGCTTCTCCACCGACAACATCGGGCTCGCGCAGCTTTCCGAGGGCTTACACCTCGTTCGTATCGGCAAACCGAAACGACGCGAGTTCGCCGCGTGGCGCTACGGACGTCAGTTCTGG
>JBDHHL010000277.1:0-6193 GCA_039589375.1 Gemmatimonadota bacterium
GACCTGAGTCACCGTGCCACCGCGCTTTGCGACGACGACGGCGCCGGAATCCCGAGCGACCTTACCCTCCAGGCCCGTGCCTACCAGCGGCCGTTCCGGGACTAGCAGGGGCACCGCCTGACGCTGCATGTTTGATCCCATGAGCGCGCGATTGGCGTCGTCGTGCTCGAGGAAGGGAATCAGCGCCGGGGATACAGCGACCAACTGGTCCGGCGAGACGTCCATGTAATCGATGTGCCCCGGCGGCAACATGGGGTAGTCGTCGGCCTGACGACACAGCGCCAGCGGGTTGGCGAACGTGCCGTCCGGGTTGAGCGGCGCGTTGGCCTGCGCCACCGCGTACTCTTCCTCCTCGTTCGCCGTGAGCCAGACGATCTCTCCCGCGACCTTACCCTTATCGACCTTGCGGTAGGGCGTCTCGATGAATCCGAGGTCGTTGATACGCGCGAACGTGGAAAGGCTGGTTATCAACCCGATGTTCGGCCCTTCCGGCGTCTCGATCGGGCACATGCGGCCGTAGTGCGAGTAGTGCACGTCCCGGACCTCGAAACCGGCCCGTTCTCGCGTCAAACCACCCGGTCCCAAAGCCGAGAGCCGCCTTTTGTGAGTGAGCTCGGCCAGCGGGTTCGTCTGATCCATGAACTGGCTAAGCTGCGACGATCCGAAGAACGACTGGATGACCGCGCTGACCGTCCGCGCGTTAACCAGGTCGTCTATGTTGATCTGCTCAGGATCGCTGGCGATCGACATGCGCTCCCGGACCAGCCGCGCCATACGCGACAGGCCCACCGAAAACTGGTTGGCGATGAGCTCACCCACCGAGCGCACGCGTCGGTTGCCGAGATGGTCGATGTCGTCGACGTAGCCCCGCCCCTCGTGGAGCTCGATGAGGTACCGCACGATCGCGATGAAATCCGCCACCGTCAGAATCGTGATCTCGCGAGGCGGCGGCTCGACGCCGACCAAACGGAACGTCTCCTTGAGCCGCTGGTTGATCTTGTAGCGACCCACTCGCCCCAGGTCGTACCGCTTTGGGTTGAAGAACAGCCGCTCGATCGCAGAGCGGGCGGTGGCCAGGTTCGGCGCTTCGCCTGGTCGCAGCAGCGAGTAGATGGCGTACAGCGCGTCCGCTTCGGAATGCGTCGGATCTTTGCCGAGCGTATTCTTGATTAGCGGTGACTCGCCTCGGGCTCCGCCGGCAAAGACCTGCACATAGCGGATGCCCTTCTTGCCCAACGCATCGAACAGTTTGGCATCGAACCCCTGGCCTGCCTCGGCCAGCACCTCCCCGGTGTCCGGGTCGACGACGTCGGCGGCCAAACGCGGGTCCTGACTCCAATCACGGCGGTTTGTCAGGTCTTCATAGCGCCCCCGCAACGGCATGCGGGCCGGGCTGGAGTAGACCCACACCGCTTCGACTTTGCCGCGCATCAGCTGCTTCATCAGCTCCGGCGAGAACTCGTCCGCACGGTGAGCCAGGAAGGCATCGCGATCACGATAGATGGGAACTTCTTCGATCCCGACCTCAATCAGACGATTGATGAGGTCGTGAGTGATCGGATCGCCCAAACCGCCGATCACCTTGCCCGTCTCCGGGTGGACATGATCGCCGGCGAGCCGACCCTCGTCGCCTTCAAGGTCGAACCCGGTAAGCACAACGGTCTCAGGCGGCTCGGTGAAGGCGGGATTGGGTACGGCTCGAGCGAACAGCGTCCCTACCGCCTCGCGGCGAAACGCCTTGTCCGCCGCGACATCCGCCAAGCTCAGTTCGCGGACGCAGTAGAAGAGATCGAGGATGTCCGGGTCGTTGCCGTGTCCGAAGGCGCGGAGCAAAGCCGTTGCCGGGAATTTCTTCTTCTTGTCGATGTGGACGTGGATCACATCGTGGATATCGATCGAGAACTCCACCCAGGAGCCACGGAACGGGATGATCCTCGACGAAAACAACCGTGTCCCGTTGGGATGGATCGTCTCCTCGAAGACCACACCTGGCGATCTGTGCAGCTGACTGACGATCACTCGCTCTGCACCGTTGATCACGAAGGTGCCCTGCTCAGTGAGAAGCGGCAGTTCCCCGAGATAGACCTCCTTCTCGAGAATGTCACGCGGACGCTTCTCGCCGCCCACGTCCTCGTTGATCACAAGGCGCAGGGTGGCCTTCAGCGGAGCGCCGTACGTCATGTCGCGCTCCATGCACTCTTCGACGCTGTACTTGGGCTCGCCGAGCGAGTAGCTGACGAACTCCAGCATGAAGTTCTGCTTGCTGTCTGCGCTCGGGAAGATCTCGTTAAAGACGCGTTCGAGCCCGAAGTCCCTAGCCGACGCCTCGTCAACGCCGGTCTCCAACAGGGCATCGAAAGCCTCGCGCTGCACGTCGAGGAGGTTCGGCATCGACATTGCCGTATCGAGGTGCGCGAACGAGATGACGGGCAGAGGTCCGCGGTTCAACCCGTACTCAGAATATGAACCAGTCCAGGCGGGAGCCTTCTGCTTGCTTCCGGGGGTCACGGTCTTGGCCAACGTCTATACCTCCAAGAAAGGTGCACGGTAAGCGCGGTCCGGAGGGCCGGGCGGCTTCTCAGCGCTTACTCTTTGCCAATTGCAGCGGTCCAAGGTCCGAAAAGAGCACAGAAACCCCCGTCGTCCCGGTGGGTCGCGGGGTTCTGTGTACTCACGGACAACCTTTTCTCACGCCACTCGAGCGGCATAGGCAGAGGAGCCATCGCCTCGTCTTCAGTACCACACCTCCGACGGCACTGGCCGCCGGCACGAAGAGCCCCCAGCCTACTTGAGCTCGACGGTAGCGCCCTGCTCTTCGAGCTTGGCTTTGATCTGCTCAGCCTCCTCCTTCGCAGCGGCCTCCAGGATCGTGTTCGGGGCACCGTCAACCAGCTCCTTGGCCTCCTTGAGGCCCAGGCTGGTTACTTCGCGCAGCGCCTTGATGACCTGGATCTTCTTGTCCCCTACGCTGGAAAGGACCACATCGAACTCGTACTTCTCCTCTTCCGCCGCCTCGGCACCGGCGCCCGGCATCACAGCCTGCATCGCCACGGGGGCGGCCGCACTCACGCCGAACTTCTCTTCCATCGCCTTTTTGAGCTCCGCCGCCTCGAGCACGGTCAGCGAGCCGATCGCATCCAGAATTTCCTCGACCTTGCTCATTCTCTCCCTATCTCTGCTGATGATTCACTCTTGTACTCTCGAAACCCAGAACCTCGCCCTGAACACTGCCCTCAGGAGCCGCCCGCCTCGTTCTTCCGGGCGACCTCCTCGACCATATATGCCACGTCGCGCAGAAGCCCGTTAAGAACTCCGACTATGCCCGCCACGGGTGCTGTCAGCGAGCCGGCAATGACAGCCAGCAAGTGTTCGCGCGGCGGCATATCCGCCAGCTGCTTGATCTCCTCCGCCGAGATCACGCGCTTCTCGACCACCCCGACCTTCAGGGTCGGGCGATCGTCATACTCCTTAGCGAACTCGCGCAGCGTCTTCGCCGGCACCATCGGATCCTCGCCACCGATGACGAACCCGGTCGGCCCACGCAGATGCTCGGAGATATCCGGCACGTCAAGTTGCTCGAGCGCCCTCAACGCCAGCCGGTTCTTCACGACGAGGAATCGGCTGCCCGCCTCGCGAAACCTCCGCCTGAGCTCGGTGATCTCCTTGACGCTCAGTCCCGTGAAGTCCGCCAGGTAGAGGGTTTCCGAACCGCTGAGAATGTCGACCAGCTCGGCTGTGAGCTGCACCTTCTCCTTCTTCATGCGCTGCGCCATGACCGTTCTTTCTAATCTCCGTCAACGACCGCCGTCCCACCTAGCGGTCATCTTCCCGCTTGTGCCGTTCGCCTGATCAGGCGCTCTTGCGGAACTGTGTTGGCTCGATCTTGACTCCAGGCCCCATCGTGCTGGAGACGGCTACGCCGCGCACGTAGCCGCCCTTCGCCGCCGCCGGGCGCGCCCGCAGAACCGCGTCCATGAAGCCCTCGAGATTCTCTACCAGCTTCTCGATATCGAACGACGCCTTGCCGATGGGAGCGTGGACGTTACCCGTTTTGTCTACCCGGAACTCGATGCGACCCGCCTTGAGCTCGCGAACAGCCCGTCCGATGTCCATGGTCACCGTCCCGGCCTTGGGCGTGGGCATCAGCCCCCGCGGACCCAGAATGCGACCGAGCTTTCCTACATCGCGCATGGTGTCGGGCGCCGCTACGACAGCGTCGAAGTCGAGCCAGCCTTGCTGGATCTTCTCGACGAACTCGGTGCCTACGTAGTCGGCTCCGGCTTCCTCGGCCTCCCGCGCCTTGTCGCCGTCCGCGATCGCCAGCACGCGGATGTTCTTGCCGGTTCCATGCGGGAGGTTCACGGTCCCGCGGACGATCTGGTCGGCGTGCCTCGGATCGACGTTCAGGCGCACTACCGCGTCTACGCTCTCGTCGAATTTGGCCGAGGCCGCGCCCTTCACGATCTCCAGCGCCTCGCGCACACCGTAGTAGTTGGTCTTTTCGCGCTTTTCAGTTGCCGCGCGGTACCTTTTTCCGTGCTTGGGCATCAGTCCGAGACCACGATTCCCATCGACCGGGCCGTGCCTTCAATCATACGCATGGCGGCCTCGACCGAAGCTGCGTTCAAGTCTTCCTTCTTTATCTCCGCGATCTTCTTCACCTGTTCACGGCTGACCGTTCCGACTTTTTCGCGGTTCGGCTCGCCCGACGCTTTCGCTAGCCCGGCCTCTTTCTTCAGGAGGATTGCTGCCGGCGGCGTCTTGGTGATGAAGCCGAAAGTGCGGTCAGCAAACACGGAGATCTCAACCGGAATGATCATCCCTGCCTGACTCTGCGTCCGCGTGTTGAACTGCTTGCAGAAGTCCATGATGTTCACCCCATGCTGACCCAGAGCCGGGCCAACGGGGGGCGCCGGGGTCGCCTGACCCGCGGGGACCTGCAACTTGATGAAGCCAATGACTCTCTTCTTGGGCTTAGCCATTATTCTCTGTGCGTCGGTGGGCGGTGCGAGCGTAGGCGCGTCGGTCACCGCCACCATTTACCGTAAACGGATACCGCCTACCGATCAGTATCCCTTCAACTGGGTGTAGTCCAACTCGATCGTCGTCGAGCGCCCGAACAGCGACACCTGTACTTTGACCTTCCCTTTCTCGTGGTCGATGTGCTCGATCGTGCCGGTGAAGTCGCTGAACGGCCCTTCCGACACTTCCACCGACTGACCTACGTAGAACGGGATCCTCTGGTCTTCTTCGACCCCTTCAGCAGGCACCGCTGTCTCGACGCCGAGGATCTTGTTGACCTCGTCCTCACGCAGCGCCTGTGGCATCGCGCCGCCGCCGACGAACTTGATAACGCCCTGGATATTGTTGATCTCGTGCACAGTCCTCTCGTTGAGCACCATCTTGACCAGCACGTATCCAGGGTAAAGGCGCTTGCTCTTTGCGACCTTTTTACCGCCTTTGACCTCCACAACCTCGTGCGTCGGGACCAGGACTTCCTGAATTTCCTTTTCGCCGACGGAATCCCCTTCCTCTTCCTGGATCCTGTTCAGGATGAGGGTTCTGACCTTGTTCTCGTGGCCCGCATACGTCTGTATGGCGTACCACTTGGCATCCTGTTCCGTCGTCTTCTCAGCCATGCGGATCAACCGCCAGCCGTTCTGATAATGAGGTCAACTACCTGGCGGAACACGAGGTCCATCAGGCCGATGATTCCGGATACTATGAGGACGAACACTATGATCACGGCCGTAGCGTTTCGGAGCTGCTCGAAATCCGGCCAGGTCACCTTCTTCATCTCGCCGGGGACCTGTGATACGAACTCGCGCCACCGACTCAGCGTGTCGACTATCGCCACGGCTACTTCGTCTCCTTGTGGGTCGTGTGCTTCGCGCAGCGGCGGCAGTACTTCTTGTACTCCACCCGCTCCGGGTGCGTCTGCCGGTTCTTCGTGCCCTGGTAGTTTCTGCTCTCACACTCCTTACAGGAGAGTGTGATCTTCACGCGATTCATTGCCATTGTCTGAAAGAGGTATCGGTGATCAGCGATCGGTGCCGATTCGTGGGCAACGTACCCAGCAGCGGCCCGTCACCGATGACCGACGACTTCCCCTCTACTCCAATACCTTCGTGACCACTCCGGCCCCCACGGTCCGCCCACCCTCGCGGATCGCAAACCGCAGACCCTCTTCCAT
>JBDHHL010000278.1:0-6187 GCA_039589375.1 Gemmatimonadota bacterium
CTGCAGCTTGACCTGGTCCGCGCGTTCGTTCCGGGGCTCGCGGTCCTGGGCGAGGTTTCGGGAACCGTCGGCCCCAACGGCCGACTCGCGGAAGGTCTGAGCGTCGACCTCGATATCGAACACCGCGACCGTGATCTCGTACCGACGCGATTGAGCGATGGCGGCACCATCACGAAGCGAAGCGGTACACCGTTGCGACTCGATGTCGATCTGTCGGTGGACCCGATTTCGCTGACGACTCTTTCCGAGTATTTCCCGGTCATTCCCCTGCGCGGGACTTTTGGAGGGCGAGTAGTAGCACGAGGTCCACTCGACGATCTGCAGCTTGGGGCTCATCTGACCGGGGTCGGTGATTCCTTGCGTGTCGATGGGCGCCTATTGCTGGCGGATGATCGACCGCGCTACGAGGGAAGGGTTGAAGGGTGGCGAATGCGTCTGCCGGAGTTTCGTCGCGGCGTTCCGGCGTCAGACATCGATTTCCTGGTGCGGTTTCAAGGTGAGGGCGCCAGCTTCGCCGACATGGAGGGCCAGGGGGAAGCTCACCTGTTCGCGTCGTTCGTTGGAGGCGTGAGGTTCGACTCGGCGTCGGCTGCTCTTCGCGTGACAGAAGGAAGGCTGGTCGTCGACACATCGGTCGCCAGCGGTGAATTCGGGGAGCTTCGAGCATCGGGCGCGCTGAGCCTGCTGGAACAGGCATCGGACAGTCTCCGCTTCGAGCTGGATGCGGACAGCTTAGGCGCGTTGAACGCGTGGTTCTTCACGGACATCGAGGCTCTGGCGGCGCCAGGCCGACTGACGCCGACGGGTGCGACGGCGGCTGGAGCTGACCCTTCTACTGTCGAGGGTAGGGCGCGCGTGCAGGGCTGGCTCGTTCGCGATGCGGGTCGCCTTGTTCTTCGCGGAGCGGCAAGCGGGGACAGCCTGACGTATGGAGGCTTCTCGGCCGACAGTTTCAGGATCGAGCAGTTCGATGTGGGTTCCGATGACTCGCGACTGCGGGCACGCGGCGACCTCGTAGCTTTCGGGGCAACCTTCACCGGGCTTCGCGTCGACGAATTGAGGTTGGCGGGAGAGCACGCGGGAGCCCGAACGCACGTGGAGTTCGTGCTGGCGAAGGAAAGGGCTTCGCTGACTGGAAACCTGTGGTCCGATTGGGAGCCCGAGAAGCGATGGCTCGGGTTCAGTTCCCTGACCGCGCGGCTGGGCGGATCGGTTTGGGAACTGCGGGATCCGATCATGTTCCGCTACGAGGCGGGAGAGCGCTTCGCGATAGGCGACTTGGAGTTGCGTAGCTCGTCGGGACAGGTGGTGCTCGACGGATTCGTCAGTGACTCCGGACCGATCTCTCTCCGGGCACGAATGACGGGATTGCAATTGGCTGACGTTGCTGCACTCTGGCAGGACACTACGGCGATCAAGGGGCTCGTCGAGTTCGAGGCCGAGCTGACCGGCAGCGTCCGGAGTCCTACCCTGCAGGGCAGATACGAGGTTGTCGACGGGCGTGTGCTGAACGTCGACTTCTCGAGGCTCGGGGGCACCTTTGGCTACGATGGACGCGATCTGGCCGTCGACGCGTCGATGTGGCAGGGCGACGCGGAGATGGCGAGTCTGCGGGGGACTTTGCCACTCGATCTGAGCCTGCCCGGGTTCAGCGTGGACCTGGCCGAGCGGTCGCTGGACCTCACGCTCGATGGGGATAGTGTACCGCTCGTGCTGGCTCGGATCGTCACCGAACAAATCACCGACGTAGGGGGATACGGCAGGGGATCGGTAGTATTCGGTGGTACGCCTGACGATCTGCGCTTGAGCGGGAGCGCGGAGCTCGCGGAAGGCCGTTTCCGGGTGATTCGGTCCGGGATCCGCTACGCCGGACTGAGTGGCCGCCTCGTGTTCGAAGGCAAGGCCGTGCGACTGAATGAGGTCGTGTTCACCAGCGTCGAGGGCGGTCGGGGGATAGCGAGCGGGACGGTGACATTCACGACCCTCACCAATCCGGAGTTCGACCTAACGGTCAACGCACAGACCTTACCTGTCTACGATCGACTGGACGCGCGTGGTGTTGTGTCGGGTGTCGTGAGACTGGAGGGGGTCTACGAGGCGCCGATTCTCACCGGCAACCTGTCGGTCGTGAGCGGTGTGCTCTACGTCGAGGAGATCGGTCGCCAGCGTGAGATCGTCGATCCCTTCGCGTCGGAAAGATCACTACTGGCCGAGACCTTTGGCTTGGGTTCCGGGGAGCGCCCGTCCGAGAATCTGTTCATGGAGAACCTCAACATGGATCTGGGCCTGAACGTGGTGCAGGACACGTGGTTGAGGTCGGCCGACATGAACATTGAGATCGCAGGCGACCTCACCGTCCAGATGCGGCCGGGCCAGGAGGAGTGGAGGATTGACGGGACGCTAGCGGCGGTTCGCGGCGACTATCGCCTGTTCAACAAGCGCTTCGAGGTGGTGGAGGGCACGATCGACTACGTAGGTACGGGTATGAACCCGGGCCTTCGCATCGTGTCGCTCTACACGGTTCGGACCGAGAAACAGCAAATTGTGATCAGGCTACTGATCGGCGGGACGCTCGAGGAGATGACGCTCTCGCTGGAGAGCGACCATCGTCCCCCGATCCCAGAGTCGGACCTGCTGTCCTACTTGTTGTTTGGGCGGCCCACTTACGAGCTCACCCGCACGGGTGCGGAGCGAAGCCTGATCAACGATGTGACATCGGGCGTGCCACAGGCCTTCGTCGGCTATGCCCTTAGTTCGCTACTCGTGGGCGAAGCGGGGATCGCTTACGTGGACGTCAGCCGCGTGACTCCTTCGAATACGGAGGAGGGAGAATACAGAAGCGGTGTGGGACCGGCGCTCGCTGCCACACAGGTGGAGGTCGGCTGGTACCTGGCGCCGACGGTCTTCATAAGCGTGGCTCAGCACCTTGTCGGCGCGGTTCGGCCAACCGTGCGGCTGGACTGGCGCTTGGACGACAATCTGACCCTGCGTGGGATAACGGAGCCGCGCTTCGGCCGCGAAGGCGTGCTATTCTACGGAGGCCCAGGCAGCAGCGACCTGGAACAGTCTATCGGGGTCTTCCTGTTTTACGGGTGGTCCTACTAGGGACTACCAAGACGGCTGGAGAGCCTCGCGGCAGGGCCATCGGTTGAGGGTAGATCGATGGCCCCTATTGTGTGTACGTTTGGTACCCTGAATATCCAAGCTCACCCGGAGGCACGGGCGCTGAAGTGCCGCCTGCTCGAGGGGGAAGAATGAGCAACTACATGAAGATCTTCGGACTCATGGCGGGCCTGACCGTCCTGGTGCTGGCCATCGCCAATCAGCTCGGCGGCCCCAACGCCATGATACCGGCCCTGGTGTTGGTCGGGCTATTCAATTTCGGCATGTATTGGTTCAGCGATAAAGCGGTGCTTCGCACCTACCGCGCACAGGTGATCGGTCAGCAGGACAGTCCTCAATTGTACGAGATGGTTGACCGGTTGCGGCAGCGAGCCGGTATCCCCATGCCGAAGGTAGCCATCGCTCCCAGCCAGCAGCCGAATGCTTTCGCCACGGGACGTGACCTGAACCATGCGGTCGTCTGTTTCACGCAGGGCATTCTGCAGGCGATGACCAGGGAAGAGTTGGAGGGCGTGACCGCTCATGAGCTGGCTCACATCAAGAACCGGGACATGCTCACCAACACGGTTGCGGCCACCATGGCTGGCGTTGTGATGATACTGGCGCGTTTCGCGATCTTCTTCGGCGACCGTGATCGGAATCCCATCGCAGGCATCGCGATGCTGATACTAGGTCCGCTGGCGGCGTTGCTCGTGCAGATGGCGATCAGCCGCCAGATGGAGTTCAGGGCTGACCGCGCCGGTGCCGAGATCGCGGGGACGCCAAGAGGGTTGGCGCGCGCTCTGGAAAATCTGGAGAAACATGCACGCAAGATACCGATGGACGTGAACCCGTCTGCGGCACACGTATGTATCGTGAATCCGTTGAGGCGCGGTATGTTGACGGGGCTGTTTCGGACGCATCCGCCGACCGAAGAGAGGATCGCCCGCTTGGTGGAACTAGAACGCGGCGCGTGAACGTGAGCGGTTACAGGGACCGGTCAGGGAATAGCACGTGAGCGGAGAGATCTTCGTCGTCCATAACCCCGCGGCGGGAGCGAGGCACCCCGAGCGACTTCGCCGCCAGGTTGAGGCCGCGCTCGCTGCCCGGCAGGTGGACTACGAGTACGCCTATACGGAAGCGCCTGGCCATGGACGGGAGTTGGTCGAGGGAGCGCTGTCGGCCGGCTACGGGCGCGTGCTGGTCGCCGGGGGAGACGGCACCGTGCTCGAGGCGGTCGAAGTGCTGGCCGATAGTAGCGCGGCGCTCGCCTTGCTGCCGGTTGGGACCGGTAACCAGCTAGCGGCCAACATGGGCCTTCCCAAAGCAGTAGATCGATCGATCGAGGTAGCTGTGGGCGGCCGTGTCCGGAGGATCGATGTGGGCATGCTCGACGAGCAGCCGTTCGCGTGTATTGCCGGTGCAGGCTTCGATGCCGAAGTGATCAGCCCACCGTCGGATGTGAAGCGAAGGATCGGCTACCTGGCCTACGTCCACGCCGCAGCGGGTGCCGCGTTCGCTCCCAAGACCTCGAAAATAAGGGTGGTCGTTGACGGCGAGGAGTCGGTGTGCAACGGAATCGGCGTCGAAGTCGCGAACATGCCCGCCCTGACCGCACCGTTGCTGGCTCGACCGGTCGATCTCGTGCCCGATGGCAAGCCGGATGACGGCCTGCTGGATGTGTGCGTTCTCGCGGTGGAGACGACCATGGAGTTCGTTTCGGCGCTTACGTCCATCATGGCCGGCAGGCTCGAGCAAGACCCCCGCTTGCGATACTTCCGGGGTAGGGAAGTGGTCGTCGAGGCGGACCCGCCCATGCCCGTACAGGTGGACGGTGAACGTACGGACGCGTTGACGCCTTTCACGGCGACGGTGCGGCCAGGCGCACTCGGTATCGTCGTGCCCGCCCGGCAAGACTAGGTGGAGCGGCATGCACGACGAGTATCTGATAGTCCGCGGCGCCCGCGAGCATAACCTCAAGAACATCGATGTTCGAATCCCGCGTAACGAGCTCACCGTGATCACGGGGTTGTCGGGGTCGGGCAAGTCGAGCCTTGCCTTCGACACTATCTACGCAGAGGGGCAACGTCGTTACGTAGAATCGCTTTCCGCTTACGCGCGACAGTTTCTGGGGTTGATGGAAAAGCCGGACGTCGACTCCATCGAAGGACTGTCACCAGCGATATCGATCGAGCAGAAGACCGCCAGCCGCAACCCACGCTCAACCGTCGGGACGATCACTGAGGTCTACGACTACCTGCGGCTCCTCTGGGCCCGCTGCGGTGTTCCGCACTGTCCCACGTGCGGGAAACCCGTGCGCCCACAGTCACCGGAACAGGTGGCCGATGCGGTTCTGGAGTGGCCCAAGAAGATGCGAATCGAGGTTCTCGCTCCGCTGGTCAGAGGCCGGAAGGGAGAATTTCGCGAGCTGTTCGAGCACGCTCGGAAGGACGGCTTCGTACGAATGCGCGTGGACGGCGAGACATACGATCTCGACGACCCGCCCAAGCTGAACCGCAGGGCCAACCACGATGTCGCCGTCGTCGTCGACCGGCTCACGGTAAGGACCGACGACCGGGCCCGACTGACAGATTCGATCGAGATCGCCCTGAGAACCGCTGACGGGGTTGTGCAGGTCGATCGCTACCGCAACGGCGAAGTCGAAAGCCACCTTTTCAGCGAGCGCTTTGCCTGCCCCGACTGCGGCATCAGCCTCCCCGAGCTCGAGCCGCGCCAATTCTCGTTCAATTCACCCTACGGGGCGTGCTCTGTGTGCGGGGGATTGGGAATGCGCAAGGTGGCAAACCCTGACCTCATGCTGGCTGACGGTCGTCTGTCTCTGCTCGAAGGCGTGATCATCCCGTGGGGCTCACCGATCGGCTATCTGCGTAAGCGCGTCATTGAGCCTCTGGCTCGGAAGCACGGCGTTCATCCCAACACGGCCTGGGACGAACTGCCGCTCGATATGCGGAACGAGATCCTCTACGGAGCCGAAGGAATTGGCTGGGAGGGGGCGGTCGCTCGACTCGAACGGCGGTACTACGAGACCGCGAGCGAGAAGCTGCACGCGCGGCTCGCCGAGTTC
>JBDHHL010000279.1:0-8994 GCA_039589375.1 Gemmatimonadota bacterium
GGGTGAGTGGACAACGGTTTCTTTCGGTCTCGGTGACGCTCGCCTGAGCGATGACCCCGATCTAACGCAGCTGACCCACGTCGGTTGGTACGTCCGGGACAACGGGGAAGGGAAGGTCGTCTTCGAGTTCACCGACATCGAGCTCGTGCCGCGACCGCGTGAGGGCGTCGTCTCCTTCACCTTTGACGATGGATATTCGATTCAGATGGAGGCCGCCCGCATTCTGGCGGAGCACGGGTTCGCCGGCACGGCCTACGTGATGCCGCGGCAGATCGGCTCGATCGGCTACATGGGACCGGAGGAATTGGGCGAACTGACGCGGGACTATGGTTGGGAGGTCGCTTCCCATCATGCCGAGCCGTTCACCGAGTTCACTCGCGAGGCCCTGGAAGAAGAGATCGATTTTGGCCTCGGGACCTTGGCCGACCTCGGGTTCCACGAGACAGCGGGACACCTGGCTTACCCGCTCGGCAAGCTGAACACCGAAGTCGTGCTGGATGTCGTGCGCGAGTCGTATGCGAGTGCGCGACTGGCCAGCGGCTGGCTAGAGACGGTGCCGCCGGCGGATTGGCATCTGCTACGCGCCGTCAATGTGACCCGGGATACGTCGCCCGAGGAAGTCGCGCAGCTCGTGGAGCGTGCGAAGAACCACGGGCAGTGGGCAATCCTCATGTTCCACCGTCTGGTCGAGTCGCCACGCTGGGAGACCGACTACAACGTGGCCGAGTTCGAGAAGTTGGCCCATCTCGTGGCCCAGAGCGGCGTTCAAGTGCGCACTGTAGGTGAGGTTTGGTCGCAGTATGGCAAGAAGCTCGCGAGCCAGGAGTAAACCTAACTCTGAATAGACTCCTGAGCTCGCGAGCCAGTACCTATAGCATCACGCAGGTGCGCCGGTCGCCGAGATTACGGCACGTTGACCGGAGCGGCGCCCTGACGCGTAAGCAGCCCGTTCAACTCCGCAAGTTCCGTCTCGAGTAGGCGCTTCAATTCCGCCGCGCATCCCGACAGCTCCTGCTTCAGTTCTTCCAGGCGAACGTAAGCGTCCGCGCCCGGCCTTTGATCGGCGCGTCCGGTCATGTTGGCGAGGTAGCTGAGCTGATCGACCAGCATCGGCTGCTGGTATCGGCCATCTTTCGTGACGAGGATGGCATCGAACGCAGCCAGTTGCTGGAGCAGATGTTCCGCCCTCGCCGATATCTCGCCGGTCTCGACCTCGGCCGCTCTTTCCTTCAGCTGCTTTCGCACTGCCTCGATGCGATGCGCGGTCTTGCGAGCATCGCTGAGCGCATCACGTATCCGAAGGTTGAGGGCGAGCTGCGCCTCGAGGTCATCTTGAGTCACCCCGTCGGCCGCGACCCGTGGGTCGATGAGCACCTGGAAGCTCCGCGTCTCGCTCCAGTCGGCCACGCTAAGGCGCGCCTGATACGTGCCCGGAACGGCCATCGGTCCGCTACGAGCGGCCCGTCTGGCATTTGAATCCCAGGCCCCCGGGTGGCCAAAATCCCAAATGAACCGGTGCATGCCGGCGTCTCCAAGAAGGCGCGGTGGGGGCTCGTCACCGAACCCGAAGCCGGCCGCGGCAGGAGGCGTTCGTTCCGTGTCCGCAGCAGCTGCGGCGCTCGAGAAGGCGCGAACGAGCTTCCCATTCTCGTCGAGGATCTCCAGCATTACCTCGCCGTCCGGAGCCTCGGCCAGGTAGTAGTCGATCATCGCTCCGACGGCCGGGTATTCCGGACCTCCCGTCCTTCGGCGTGACGTCGAGTAGCGCATGCGATAGGCGTCACGGGGCTGGAACAGGTTTGCCTTCGCCGTGGCGACGCGCTCGTCGAGTTCGTGCATTGGCGTGACGTCGTCGAGGATCCAGAAGGACCGACCCATCGTCGACAGCACAATGTCCTGCTGGTGCACCTTGATGTCCGTGACCGGCGTCACCGGCAGATTGAGCTGGAACGGCTGCCAGTGCGCGCCGTCATCGAAGGAGACGAACATCCCGAACTCGGTCCCCGCGTAGAGCAGCCCCTCGCGGTCGGGGTCCTCACGCACGACGCGGGTCGGGTAGTCGGACGGTATGCCGTTGTCACCGGTCGTCAGTCGCGTCCAAGACTCGCCGTAGTCCTCCGTCCTGTATATGTAAGGCTGCCAGTCCCCGAGCAGGTAACGGTAGACGGCGACGTACGCCTTCTCGGGCCGGTGCGGAGACGGATCGATCGTCTGCACGCGGCCGCGCGGCGGCAGGTCCCCCGGGGTTACCTCTTTCCATGTCATCCCTCCGTCGCGCGTGACATGGATCGGCCCGTCGTTGGCTCCGGCCCAGATCACTCTCGGTGTGAGAGGAGACTCTTCCAGCGCGTAGATCGTGCTATAGAACTCTTCGCCGGTGATGTCGCGGGTGAGCGGCGAGCCGGAGATCACCTGAGTCTCGGGATCGAAGGCCGTGAGATCCGGCGAGATGGTTTCCCAGGTGACGCCTTCATCAGTCGTGCGATGCACGAACTGCGATGCGTGATACACGACGTTCGGGTCGTGCGTTGATACCTCGATCGGCGACACGCGCTGGAATCGGAACTTCAGGTCACGCGGGTTGTGACTGTACATGTTCGCGGCGCCGACGTAGTACTGCTTCTCCTGCCCGGTGGTGAAGTTGTAGCGGCCGAAGCGACCCTTGCAGTTGGCGTAAACGATGTTCGGGTCTCCGGGCTTCGGTACCGCGGGTCCGGTCTCGCAGCCGCCGATCGACCGCCAGTATGCGGTCGCTCCCGCTGGGGCGGAGTAGGGGGGGCGGCTGGGCACCGCTATGGTCGAGTTGTCCTGCTGTCCCGCGTAGACCCAGTAGGGGAATCGGTCGTCGATGTCGACCTGATAGAGCTCCGCTGTGGGCTGGTTCTGTTGGGTCGACCAGCTGCAGATGTCCGAATCGTTCGGATTGATCCACATGTCGTGGTTGTCGCCGTGCGGCGTGCTCATGCGTGTGAACGAATCGCCGCCGTCTACAGACTTCCAGAACTGAGTGCTGTTCACGTAGACGATGTCGGCGTCCGTCGGGTCGGCGTCGACGTTGCAGTAGTAGAACGGCCGGTCGGTCAGGCGAGCGCTGGTGTTGATGAGCTCGAAGCTCGCACCGCGATCGTCGGATCGATAAAGCCCACGTTCGGCGTCCGGGGCTTCCATCAACACGTACACCCGCTCGGGATCGGCGGCCGACACGGCCAGGTCGCTCTTACCGCGAAGGCCTGCGGGGAGACCGTTCGCCAGCTGTGTCCAGCTGTCACCGCCGTCGGTCGATTTGTAGACGCCGCCCTCGTGCGCACCGCTGATGATCGTCCAGGGCTTGCGTTCGGCGCGCCACATGGAGGCATAGATCTCCTGCGGGTCGTCCGGCGCGAATTCGAGGTCCACGGCGCCGGTACTGTCGGAGACGAAGAGAATCTTGTCCCACGTCGCCCCGCCATCCGCCGTGCGGTAAACACCGCGTTCCGGGCTCGGAGCGAAGGCGTGCCCGATAGCGGCGACGTAGACGAGGTCGGGGTCCAATGGATGGATGATGACGGCGCCGATCTGGCCCACGTCTCTCAGACCGATGAACGTCCACTCTCGGCCGGCGTCAGTCGATTTGTACACGCCGCGCCCGGTGATCACGTTGCTGCGAATTCCGTCTGACCCGGTGCCGATGTAGACGATGTCTGGGTTGGAGTCGGAGACATCGATGGCACCTATCGACGCGGTCTGGAAGTAGCCGTCGGACACGTTCACCCACGTGTGGCCGTTGTTGGTCGTCTTCCAAACGCCGCCGCCCGTCGCCCCCATGTAGAATGTGGCGGGTCGATCCGCGATGCCTGCCACTGCCGTCACCCGTCCTCCGCGGCTCGGGCCTATCATCCGGTACTCCAGCCCTTCGAACAGGCTTGGGTCGTAGACAGCCTTGGGATCCGACGCGCGATCTTGTGCCTCAGCGCCGACGAAGAGCCCGAAAGACAGAGCGATCAGGGTCAGAACGGTTGAGGTCGAGTGGTCAGCTCGCATAGGACATTCCCTCGCGGTTTCGTGATTCGGTTACTCGCGCTGCGGACGACGTGCCCGCGTCAGGCATAGCCGTTCTTCACTGCCGTTCGCCTTGGTCCGACAAGAGTTCCTTCCACCAGAGCAGTTCTTGATAGTAGGCGTGCACCTGGCGCCAAGGCGTCCAGCCACCATGGTAGGAATCGGGGTAGCGTATGAACATCGTCGGGACGCGACGTTTCTTCAGCGCCACGTACATCTGTTCGGCTTCTTCGATTGGCACTCGGTGGTCGAGCTCTCCGTGAAGGAACAACGTCGGAGTCGTGACATTCCCTGCATAGGTGAGCGGCGACAGTCGGATCATCAGGTCACGGCTTTCCTTCTCCCAAGGTGGTCCGAAGAACTCGCTCTCCTTGGTGCGAGGTATGTCGGCCACGCCGTAGTCGCTGACCCAATTGGAGATCGACGCGCGCGCGACGGCGGCCGCGAAACGTTCCGTGTGGCCGATGATCCAGTTCGTCATGAAGCCGCCGTAGGATCCCCCGGTGACACCCATTCGCTGGCGGTCGATGGGGTAGCGTTCGATCACGTAGTCGACGCCGGCCATGAGATCTTGATAGTCGAGAACGCCCCAGCCTCCCCAGATCGCCCACTTGAAGCTTTCCCCGTACCCGGTCGAGCCCCTAGGGTTCGTGTAGAGCACGAAGTAGCCTTGCGCCGCCAGCAGCTGCTGGTGGAACGAGAAGTCCTGGCCGTACGCAGAATGCGGTCCCCCATGGATCACGAGAATCAGAGGATAGTCCTGATCCGGATCGTAGCCGTACGGGTAGATGAGCCAGCCCTCGATCTGAGTGCCGTCCTCGCTAGGGTAGGTCAGGCTCTCGATGCGGCCCAGCCCGACCTCACCCAGTAGCCCGCCGTTGCCGGTCGTCAGACGCCGCTCTCGCGATCCGTCGCCTCTGGCCGCGTAGATGTCGCCCGGGCTGGTGGGATCACTGGCCCGGTAGGCGATCCGGCTGAAGTCGCTGGCGAAGGTGATCCCCCTCAGGCGCCGAGCGCCCGTCGTGACCTGTTCTACGGGGCCGCCGCGTGCCGGCACGCGATGGAGGTGAATCGCTCCGCCGACCGACGCGCTGAAGTAGATGAAACGACCGTCGGGACTCCAATTAGGCTCACCCGGCATCAGGTCCCAGTCAGGAGTGAGGTTCAGCGGCTCACTTCCGTCGACAGGAAGGAGAAACAGATCGATAGGAGAGCCGTGGGCCTGTCTCGACTCGATGACCTGATCCAAGCCCCGGTAGCCTCGCACCACGATGGCCCTGCTGTCCGGCGACCAGGATGGGCTGCTGTAGTGATACCCGTCATCGGTCAGCCGGGTGACGTTCCCGCTCACATCGACCGTCCACACGTCGGCACGTTCGTAGGTGTGCTCGTCGCGCTCGTGCATGTCGGCCGTGAAAGCGAGAGCGCTCGCGTCGGCCGCCCACGCCGCGCCACCCACGTTGACGCCGAGTTCCGTTAGCTGTCGTGGATCGCCGCCGTCGCGGGCGACCACGTAGAGCTCGCGCGGTGGACTGGCCTCGGGATCGCGAGGATCGTCAAGGTACCCGCGACGATCGAATCGATAGTTCATCCAATCGTAGATCCTACCGTCGAAGCGCTCTTCGATGTGTTGCTCGAACTTCGAGCGCGCATCGGGCGATTCCCGAGGTGGGGGCGGTGTGCGTTTGGTGAAGGCGATCCACCGGTTCTCAGGACCGAAGAGCGGCGTCCCGCCCACGCCATCGATCTGGAACGCCTCGCCCGCGGGCCGATCCATCCTGAGGAACCAGATCGTGTTGCTGGTCTCGGCCTCCTGGCCATGAACGGGGCGGTTAGACGAGAAGCTCAGCAGTTGGCCGTCGGGCGACCACTGAGGGCCCGAGGTGCTGAAGGAGGGGCTCGTGATGCGCACCGGGTCCGCCGAACCGTCGGATGGTACAAGCCAGATCTCGCTGTGCCCCCGGTTCTCGTCTTCGAGGATGCGCGAGCGGACGAAAGCGATCTGTCTGCCATCGGGAGAGATGACCGGGTTTCCGACATTCTCGAAGCGATAGTAGTCCTCGAGCCCCAGCGGTCGCCGCTCTTGAGCCCATGACGCGGAGGGGAAGCCCAGCAAGAAGACAGCGAGGACTAGATTGATCCGTCTGAGATTCGACGCACGCGCTACGCCACCGTTGTCAGTCATGTTTCTGGCCCTCGGTGTAATGCCCGTCTTCGCCCTTCTGTCCTACTGTGTGGCTCTGATGTCCGACGCTCGGATCACTCCTATGTTCTCGTTGGCGAGGTAGTGCACCTCGACACCGAACGGCTGCGAGAGTTCGCGCATTTTCTCGATGATACGCTCTCCGGCCTCCTTGTCGGCCAGGCGCGGGCGACCGCGCTGCGGCCGCGGCAACCCGAATCCCAACGCAATCGGGTAAAGTCGGATCTCGGCGAGCTCTCCGTCCTGGAAGCTGGGCACCGCGACGATGCTCTCCCAGTACGTCCGCATACCCGGGAATCCACCCGTACGGCTCGCCTCATTTCGCGCATCGAAGACGTCGGCGGTCGTAGCAGTGGCCGGCAGATCGTAGGTCTGGTAGATGTCTCCCGGAAGGTAACGGATCGTCTCGTTCTGGAAGAGGAAATTGGAGAGGCTATAGAGAATCGGCTTGCCGTTGTAGATCTCGATTCCCCGCAGGACGTGCGGACCGTGGCCCACGAAGATGTCGGCGCCGGCATCCACAGCCGCTCGAGCAAAGTCCGCCAGGAAGTCGGCGGGGACTTCGCGAGAGCTTCCGCCTTCGTGGCTGTGGCTGGTCACGATGACCCAGTCGGCCTGGCGCCGGGCGTCGCGCACGGCAGCCAGGATCTCAGCCAGGTCGCCCTCGTGCGCCTCGGTGAGCCATCCCGGCGGATCGCCGACGATGAACTGCTCGCGAAGAAAGCGCATCCGATCCTCTTGGCTGCCGGCGCGGAATCCCAACTCGTCCGCCACTTCACGTAGCTTCTGCATGGAAGCGGCGCTCACGGTGTAGGTGCGTGTATATCGGATGGGGCTCAGGCCCGGCCGGCCCCGAATGTCATCACCCTGTGGACCTGCTCTGTCCTCGTCGGAGAAAGTAGACGCCACCGAGATGAGTGCCACGCGACCTCCGGCGGTCTCCAGGTACGCCGGCGACCGTGCCTGGGCGAGGTTCTCACCAGCGCCGGCATGCACGAGCCCCACGGCATCGAGGGCACGGGTGGTCGCGCGCAGTCCGCCGGCCCCGTAGTCCATCGTGTGGTTGTTCGCACGACTCACCATGTCGAAGCCGGCCCAAACGAGCTCGCCCGCAATGAACGGTTCCGCAGCCATCCACGTACCACCGCTGTGCGTGGCGGGATAGGCTTCCTCGTAGTCGTGGAACAACACCTCGAGGTTGGTGAAGGCCATGTCGGCGTCGCGAATGACCTCGATCATCCTCAGGTACTCCGGCTCGTTGAACGGGGATAGCCGCTGGCTGATGATGGCGTCGCCGGTCAGCGCGAACGTCATCCGACCCGGCGGCGGGTAGGATTGTGCCGCGCCGTCGCCGACGGCGGTGAGGAGGATAGCGATCGTCATCGGACCTATGGCCAAGCGCTGAGCACCGCTATTCAGCCCCATGGTGTCCTCCCTGTGGTGGGCTTTCCGGCTGGCTGGAACCCTTGCAGCCTAAGGCTACAACATGCGAGATGCCAGTGGAGGCCGAGGCGGGCCCCGCTGCGAGCGTATTCTCTGCTGCGCACGATGTACGGCGGCCGCCGCTGGAAAGTGGACGAAAATAGGCGCTTTAGTCAGGGCCCACCGGGGTTTTGAACCGCTGTGTCTGGGCCGTATCACGAGGTGGGCGTCCTGGCACGAGAAATGCCATCCAGAAGCCCGGCTAGGTACACACCCCTCCCCGATACTCTCAATCGATACTAGACCATGAGCGAAGGATTTCGAGTACCGAAGCGCGAAGTTCCGGTGCGTGTCAAGCTCTCTGGGCAAGCACCCGTGGAAGTTTTCATCTACCTGGCTCCGCTGGCCGAAAGACATGCGGGCATCGAATGTCCCAGCGACCTTCTGAACAGGGGCGACGAGTTCATCCCTGTGACCGATTACGAGAAGCGGATTCTGATCTTCCGCAGGAGCGCAGTAGTGTTGCTCACGGTGAACGCCGAACATGAAGAACCGCTGGCGGAGGATTCGGAGGAGGAAGGCGATAGGGTGGTCCGAGTTGTCCGCCTAGGGCTCGAGGACGGAACGAACGCTACGGGGGAGTTGACCTACTGGCGGCCCGCCGGACAGCGTCGCGTGCAGGATTACTTGAACACGGCCGAACCATTTGTTGCCTTGAGGGAGGGCGATCTCGTTCACTTGGTGAACCGGGACAGGATCGTATCGTTGTCAGAGGACTGATCGAATCGAGCACACATGGCGCAAATCGACAAGTTCATTGACGCACTACACCGCATGGGCGCGGACCACCTGGAGATCTCCACCGGTTCGCAGGTGACTCTTGGCGTGGACGGCGGTCGCCACGCCGTCACCGCGCAAGCCGTGACGAGCGACCAGGTGGATCGACTGCTAAGGGAGATCCTGCCCGCGTCGTCGAACACGTCGACGGGGGGTGCCGACCGTGAACAGTTTTTGTACACAGCCCCCTCTGGGCTGGTGAGTGTGTCCGTTGCCAAAAGCGACGGCGGTCCCGGGCTTCTGATCATGCCGAGCGACGAGCCCGCCGGCATCGCGGCCAGCGATGTCTCTGGGGAACTACACGAGGAGGTGCCGACCAACTGGACCGCACAGACAGATGTGATCCCGGCGAGCGAGGGCTCGGCGGTTGCGGTCGGGGATGATGCTGGGCGCGCGAAGATGGAGGAGCTGTTTCGCATGATGGTCGAAAGGGGATGCTCTGACCTGCATGTCTCGACCGGAATGCCGCCCGTCCTTCGCCAGGATGGTGACAT
>JBDHHL010000280.1:0-8598 GCA_039589375.1 Gemmatimonadota bacterium
GAGCCCTGCATCGGTGAACAGGCCGCTGCCCTTCAACGTACTCACGGCGAACGCGTTAGCGCCGCGCGTCCCGAGCGCGGCCTCGACGTGTGGCCCGATGCCCGTGCGGCTGTACCCGAGTCCGGACGCTGCAAGGTTGAGCGTCAGCTTGACCCGACTGCTAACGTCGACATCCTCCTCGCCGAAGCCGTTGAAGTAGCGTAGCTGCTGGAAGCGGGTCTCGCTGTATTCACCGAACAGGCCGAACTCGCCGTACAGCGAATCCTCGGCCGCCGGCGCGACATCCTGTCGAAGCACGTATTGTTCCTGTCGCACTTCGGCCCGGTCGTAAGTTGTCGTGTCCCGCCCGAGATCGTCGACCCGATACTGGAGCACGCGGCGCTCGGAAGCTTCGGCGTCGTACATGACCGACCGCGGATCGAGGCTCGAGGTCCACGGGTCGCCGAAGCGCCAAAAGCCGTCTGTGCCGTCGTCCCAGAGGGTAACCGAACCCGCCGCCCCAAGTTCGGTCCCGAACAGCCGCCTGAAGTCGGCTGTCGCCTGAGGGCCCGCTCTCTCCGCCTCTTTGACATAGGCTATATGCGCCAGGTTTCCGCTGCCGAAGAGATTGATTTCTGAGAGGCCGAACTGACCCGTCCAGGTCCCATCGGTCGCGATCGTGAAACTGAACTTCGGCTTCAGGGTCCACGCATCCCGCGTGTCGACGATGACGGCCAGCTTGCCATCGATCCGTGTCGTATCGATGTCGACGTTCACGAACAGTTCGCGGGCGCGCAGGTTTCTCGCCGATTCGGCGGCCTTCACCGAGTCGTACGGCTCGCCCGGCCCGAACAGCAGTTCGTCCCGGACGGTAGTCTCCTTGGTGATGGCGTGTATCGCGTTCATCAGCCGGAACGCGAAATTGCCCTCCGTTTGCTCCCGGGTGAAGACGTTTCGCGTATGGATGATGACGGTGTCTATGGCAGGCGCCGGCGCCGTCACGGCCTGCCCCAGCGCGGCCGCCGGCAGGCATAGACTCAAGCCGACAGCCAGGATGAGCCATCGTAACGTTCGCCGGCCAATCACGTGCCGAGCCTCCAATACATTTCTTCCTTCAGACGGAACTGGTCTGGGCAGCCAGAATAATAGGGCTTGGGCAGGCAACTAGAAACTACTTCCAGTGGGAGATAGAGCCAACAAGCAGCGAGGACCCGCGCGGTCGTCGTCCTCCAACCGAGCGGGTCCTCACTTGTCGCGGCAGCCAGACTGGTCGGCGGCACGGTACATACGAACCTGCCGACGGATAGCTGCCTCCCAACAACTACTTGTATTCTCGATCCTCGTGCTCGCGGTCGTCCTCAGGCAAGTCCTTGTCCCCGTCACCGGTCCGCCGCTCGATCACCGGACCCTGCCGGACCGACACGCGGGTCCGGTCACTGAGCGCGACACCCTCCGCGGTAATGGTGGCGCTTCCCTGAGCGATGCCGATTGCATATCCGGTCTCTGTTACGCGCAACACTTCGGGTTTCGAGCTGGACCAGTCGACCTGGTAGTCAGAGTCGAGGACTTCGCCCTCGGTGCCGCGAAGTATGGCCCTCAGTCGGATCGTCTCGCCCACCTCGATTGCCGCATTGGAAGGGGAAATCTCGAGCCTCGGTTTCACACTAGCGGGCTGGTTCTCCTCCTCCAGGCCCACCGGGTCGTTGCAGGCAAGAAAGAGCGGCAGCGCGGTCAATCCAATTATGGACCCCAGTATTCTGCTGTGCCGTTTCATGATGACCGCCTTGCATCTATGACTAGTGCGCGCGTTGCGCGCTGGCCTCCGTGTCCGAATCACAAGAGCAATTTGCCCTGGACCCTTCAGCCGTCGGTCATCCGGCCGTCAGCCGGTGTTGACAGAGGTCATCCGGTTATTAACCGGGCCGTGAGTGTGGTCTGGGCGGTAGCCGTTCCTGACCGCCCGGCGGTTCCTCAGAGCGACGAACAGTGTGCGAGCCAGGTGTCGCGGCGTAAGCGGCGGCTTGGTTCTCGGCCTCAAACGCAACAAGCGAGCCGGGGTGTACGACCGCCAGTATAGGCGAGCCAGGCGCCGGCAGAATTCCCGCTGCCCCAAGCGCGTCGGCAAGACCGGGTGCATGTAGTCGAACAGCTCGTATTCCCGGCTGGTAAGCCTGTCCATGCTCTTCCAATAGAGGTCGGTTCCTGGGGCCGGTGTGAGGACCGTGATCTCGCAGTAGTAGATCCGCAGCTTCTCCATATAGTCATAGATCCGATCGAAATCCTCGGCGATCGAGTCCGGCAACAAGATGAACCCGGCAAACGGATCGATGCCGTTCGCCTTGAGAATGGCTACAGCCTCGGCGTTCACGCGGGCGTCGGTGCGCTTGTTCAGCCCTCGCAGCTTCGCCGGGTCAACAGCCTCGAGGCCGAGGAACACGTGCCTCAGGCCGATCCCCGCCCATTTCTCAATGAGATCTCGACACCGCACGACCGCGTCCGCGCGCGAGAAGAAGAAGTACTCCTTGGCAATGCCTCTCGCTTCGATCATCCGGCACAAAGTCGCCATCTTCTCTCGGTCGAAGAAAGCGTTGTCATCGCAGAAGTAGACGAATCGCTCACGGATTCCGGCCAGCTCTTTGACGACTCGCTCCGGTGCCCGATAGCACCACTTCCCACCGGCCGCTACCCAGATGGGGCAGAAGGCACAGCGATAGGCGCAGCCGGCGGACGCGCGCATCAGCGCGGCCGGCTTCCACCAGAGATAGAAGTAACGACTCCTGTACCGTGCGGTCAGTTCTCTGTCAGGCAGGGGTAGCTCGTCGATCCTATGGATGTCGTTCCGCGGGCCCGTGTACACAAATTCTGCGCCGATCCGATGCCATAGGCCGGGGACGTCACCGATTGGCGCGCCGCTCTCGAGGCGATCGACCAGCTCTCGAAACGTGAAGGCACCTTCACCGCAGACGACCGCATCGACTCCGGCTCGCCGAAAGTCATGGGGCATCACGGTCGCATGGTGACCACCCACGACGGTGAACACGTCATCATCTATCTGCTTGGCAGCTCGCAGTACAGCCAGCGCGTTGTTGACATGCACGGAGTAAGCGGTTGCGGCAACGATGTGGGGTCGAAACGCGTGAAGCTTCGACTCCAGGTCCTGCTCGTACCGCATGTCTATCAGATCCACGTCGTGGTTGCGGAGCGCCGCTGCGAGATACTCCAGCTCCAAGGGCTCGAGTTCGACGTAATCGCTGCCGGCGATCGTCGCCGGACTGAGATGCGGTTTCACCAGTAGGACCTTCATCGCAACAACCTCCGGAATGGTCACGTCCGCGAAGACACACTCCCATGAGTGATCGACACCAAACGCTGCGATGGCCCGGTCAAGTGCGGATCAAGCTGCCCGCCGGTAGCTGTCGCCCTCCGACGGCTTGACCCCTGCTTGACCACCTCGTGCCAATTTCCCGGCGGAACCGAAGCAGGAGGTACTACGATGCGTACAGTCGTGACCGGGGGAGCCGGCTTTATCGGCAGCCATTTGATCGAGGCGCTGCTCGCGCGCGGCGATGAGGTCGTCTGCATCGAGCGCCGTGGGGCTTCGAGGGGGTGGGTGAAGGAAGCGGCGATCGAGTGGTCACCGTCGGGCCTAGATGACTCCTCCACACTGATCCGAGCGTTCCGTGGAGCGGACGTGGTATTTCACCTGGCCGGCCTGACTCAGGCGCGCAGCCCAGACGAGTACTACCAGGTCAACACGGAAGGCACGGCGAACGTATTCGAGGCGGCTGCCGCACAGGCCACGCCGCCCCGCGTCATATTTCTCTCGTCGCTGGCCGCCATCGGCCCTTGCCGCAACGGCGAGCGGTTGTCAGGCCAAAGCGTTCCCTACCCGCTCTCCCACTACGGGCTCTCCAAGCTGCTGGCGGAGTCGGTTGTGCACGCTTACACCGATCGCGTTCCCGCCACCGTGATCAGGCTTTCGGCGGTGTACGGACCGCGGGAGCGAGCTGTGCTCAAGATGTTCCAGCTTATCCGCCGCGGCATCGCCATCACGGTGGGCGGCTGGAGACGACAGGCGAGCCTGATCTACGTGAAGGACACCGTCGGGGCTCTGGTCGCCGCCGCGGACGCCGAGCGGACGGTCGGTCGGACTTACTGCCTGGCCTATCCCGAGCCCGTCCGCTGGGTCGACTTCGCAAGAGAGGTCGGAGCCGTCCTCGGCCGGAAGCCGATCCTGCTCAGTCTGCCGACCGCCGTCGTGTGGCCCATCGCGCGGGCCCTCGAGATTGTCGCCGCGATCCGAAATGTCGCAGCGATCTTCAACCGCGAGCGCCTGCGCGAGATGTCCCAAAAGCGATGGGTGTGCGATGCACGAGAGGTCATAGAAGATACGGGCTACCAGCCGGCGTACCCGCTCGCGCGAGGTGTGCGCGAGACGGCCGACTGGTACGAGGAGGTGGGATGGTTATGAACGCTCGAAAAGTCTATCCGGTCGACCGCGTCGTCGCAGGCTACAACATATTGTTGGCCTTGATTTGGGCACAGCTGGTGGGGCTGGTACCCTACGCCCCACTCGTGCTGGTCGCCCACGTCGCCGCCGCTTTCATGCCGCGCCTGATCGAGCGCGCCCCACTCAAGCCGGCCGGCCTGACCGCGGGCCTCCGGGACCTTTATCCGCTGTTGTGGATGCTGGCCTTCTGGACCGAACTGGACTACCTGCGTGCGCACCTACACCAGGTGGCAAACGACGGCTCGATCATGGTTTTGGATCGCGCCATCTTCGGCGTTCACTGGCACAGCGAATGGATCGCTCATATGCCGCAAGTGTGGTTGAGCGAAGCGATGCAGTTCTCTTACTTCGCGTACTATCCACTGATCTTCATTCCGCCGCTGGCGCTCGTCCTGGCGCGTCGCAGAGTCGCGCTACGCGATGTCGTTCTGCGGCTGATGGTCACGTACCTGGCGTGCTATCTCGTCTACATCGCGTTCCCCGTCGATGGGCCGCACCACACTACCGCGATGTACCAGGGTACGCACAGCGACGGCTTCTTCTATAACCTCGTCCGCGCCGCCCAGGATTTCGGCGATGCGCGCGGCACTGCCTTTCCCAGCTCTCATGTGACGGGGGCAGTGACGATCGCCTTCATCGGTTGGCGCTGGTTCAGCCGGCCGGTCGCCGCCTTGCTGACCATCGAGGCGCTCGGTGTCCTGCTATCGACCGTCTATACGCAAAGCCACTACGCGGTGGATGCACTGGTCGGTGTGGTCTTTGCGTTCACACTACAAGGCCTCGTGGTCCCCGCTTTCAAGCTCTGGCTCGAGCCGAGAGAGCGCGAGCAGTGGCCCGTGCCGCAGTTGCCCTCTTATCGGCCGGCAGCCCAGACGACGGGAGGTGGATCATGAACGGGGTGACACTGGTTACCGGCGCCACCGGGTTCATCGGCCGTTACCTCGTGCAGCGGCTCTTGTACAAGGGCGTGGCGGTTCGCGTACTGGTGCGCAGTCCCAAGCGCCTTGACCCCTCGATCGCTCGGAGCGTCGAGATCGTAACGGGTGACATGCGAGACGGCGAGGCGATAGCCACAGCCGCGAAGGGGGCGCGCAACATCCTCCACCTCGCCGCTTGCGCCCGCGCCTGGTCTCGCGATCCACACGAGTTCACGGACGTCAACGTGCGCGCCGTCGAGCTTCTGCTCGAGGCCGCCCACAGGAACGGCGTCGAGCGCCTGGTGCACGTCTCGACGGTACTGGCGCTGCCGCCTTACCGGCCCGCGCCGGTGAGAGAATCGTTGCGGCAGCCAACACCATACGAAGAGACCAAGCTGGCGGCCGATCGGGCCGTCGAGAAGTACGCCGCGAACGGGCTCGACGCCGTCATCGTGCACCCGACGCGCGTCTACGGTCCCGGGCCTCTGAACGACGCCAACGGAGTGACGCGTGTGGTCGCCCTCTACGTCGCCGGTCGCTTTCGCGTCCGCATGGCCGACAACGATGTGCTCGCCAATTACGTGCACGCCGAGGACGTGGCTCGAGGCATCATCGCCGCCGCCGAGCGCGGTAGCAGCGGCAAGCATTACATCCTGGGCGCTGAGGAGAACGTCTCTTTTCGCCAATTTCTGCGCCTGGTGGGCGAAGTCGCCGGGCGGCGCCGCCGAACGGTTGCGCTGCCCTCGGCTATCGCGATGACGGTGGCCGGCGCAGCCCAGACTTGGGCGCGTCTAGGTGGCAGCACGTCGATCACTCCAGGCTGGATCCGCGTGTTCCTGGAGGACCGCCGTGTCGACATCACGGCCCTGCGCTCCGGCCTGGCCGAAACGATCGCCTGGCTGCGCGGCAACGGGAGGTGATGACGTATGTCGTTCGCACGCATGACTTTAGGCAAGCCGAGAACGGAGACGCTGATCGTGACGGCCACGGTCGTCCTGGTCATCTTCTACTACTTGTTGCGGGCCGACGCGATCGCCACGCTGTCGAGCGGGCGCGGTTCTCTGCCAATGACGCGGGGGCCGTTGCACCCCACGCTCCACTTCGTCGGGGCGGCTATCCTTCTGGCCGTCGTCCCCGTGCTGGTCGCCCGCTTCGCCTTCGGGATGCGGCTGTCCCAGCTCGGTCTCGGCCTAGGACGCTGGCGCGCCGGCCTGGTCTGGTTGGCCGTCGGGATTCCTCTCGCGCTGGTGGTCGGGAAGATCGGTTCCGCCAACCCGGAGATGCGCTTCGTGTACCCGCTGAACACGACGGTTCAGCCCGATCTCTCTGGTTTTATCCCCTACGCTCTGCTGCAATTTCTCTACTTCGGTGCGTGGGAGGTGTTGTTCCGCGGCGTGCTATTATTCGGGCTCAAGGACCGCATCGGCGCGGGCCCCGCCAACGCGTTGCAGACCGCCCTCTCGGTGATCGCCCACTTCGGCCGACCATTCACCGAAACGTTCATCGGTGTGCCGGGTGGACTCGTCCTGGGAGCCGTGAGCCTGCGCGTACGCTCGATGTGGTACGTCGCGATCATCCACTGGTTGGTTGGGGTGAGTCTCGACTGGTTCATTCTGACCGGATAATCCTGAAGTCAACGGCTAGGCGGATCCGCTATCCCGAGGCGCACAAACGAACGGAAAGCGATTCGCCTAGCCATCCTTCCTAGAAGCGACACGCACCTCGCGGTAACTCTCTTCCGCTTTCTCCTGAAGAGCCTCGAGGTGCATAGCCCAGGTGTGCTCGAGCTCTCGCTTCAGCAGAGCGCGTTTGATGCCGCCGACACGACTGTCGAACCGCATCCTCAAGGATAGAACCAGGTATGTCCCGCGTTGCGGATATCGCTCCGAGGCCGGCATCAGCATCGCCAGCTTGACCAGACCCTGCGTGTAGTGTGTCGCGTAGATCTGCTTCACGGCTACGGTGGCGACAGGGATATCGCCGATCGCGCCCCAGGAGATCATCATGTGGTTGACGCTCGTCACCGGCCTCAAGCCGAACTCCTCCACCACCCAGTAGAAGATGTCTTCGATATCTGGGTGCGCGAGCCGCGGGAAAAGCGCCAGGTACTCGAACAGCTCGTCGTCGTGTCCCAAATACTGGCGCGATCCGCTGTGCAAGGCGGCGAAGTCAGCGCCTGCGCCGAGCGGTTCGGACTTGTCGTGGTACAGAGGTAGAGCGGCGTTTCCGCGGGCGATGTAGTCCCTGAGATAGCGAACAAACGCGCGCACCATCACGTCCCTGACCTTACGCTCGTGATCGGGACGAGACCGGTCCAAGCTGCTGATCTCCTCGAGACGGTCGGCGGTGAGCTTCACCTTGCACTTCCCAACCCGGCACTTGCGCAGCGCCTTGAAGTCATCCTCAGGTAGCACCAAGCGCTGTACATCTCCGACGGATGGCGCAGCATCGAACAGGCCAACCTGAGTGACGATGCCATCGCCAGGGAAGAACGTCTCCACATCGCGGAAGCACTCCACGAGGACGTCCAGCGGCACGCGGATGCGAATCGCGCCAACGACCACGACCTCACGCGCATCGTCCGTCTTGGGGATCCTCACCACGGTGCGTCCCCCCTCGAGCGCCATGACGTCGATTCGACGGAACCCCAGGTTCCTCTTCAAGAACGGCTCGGTAACCGTCTGCCCCTCGGCACAATGCGGCATGAGCACCACGAAGACGAGAGCCACGACAAACATCAAGAAACAACTGCGAAAAATGGCGAGTGAGTACGACATGGGACCCCTCCTTTCGCCGTTCACGAGTTACAACGGCCACACTTCTCGGCTCATCATCGCGCCGGCCGGTCAAGTCGCCATCAAGCCGTGCTCGGCGGCGAAAACCACGGTCTCAGGGGTCCAGGGAAGAGCGCGGGCGGGGCTCTTGGAAGGATCGAACAGTGGACTTGTCTCGGCCGCGGCCGAAGACCACGTTACACATCCATGGATCAGCTCAAGAACCACCCCATCTCGGTATCGGAGATTCTCCGGTCTCGCTCCATCGTTCGCAATTTCGTCAAGCCAACCCAGCTGATCCGCTACGAGGGGCTGTCTGAGCTGATCGGCGCCGACGTCTACGTAAAGCACGAGAACCATAATCCTACGGGCACGTTCAAGATCCGTGGCGGCGTCAATCTCGTGTGGCACCTGCAGC
>JBDHHL010000281.1:0-6338 GCA_039589375.1 Gemmatimonadota bacterium
GGGTCGAGATCCAAGCCAAAGGACTCATCGCTACAGAGGCGTTTGTGAGTCTCCCGTTTCAGCAGACCAAGCCGCTGGCGATCGCCTCGCACTTCTTCGAGTTCCTCGACTCAGACGGGCGTCCCCGCTTCGCCTGGGATCTGGAGGACGGCGCCGAGTACTCGGTCGTAGTAACGACCGGCGGCGGCCTCTATCGGTACCAGCTGCACGACCGCATTAAGGTCACCGGGTTCTTGAAGCAGACCCCATGTATCCGCTTTCTCGCCAAAGAAGACCGTGTTTCGGATCTGTTCGGTGAAAAGCTCAGCGAAGGCTTTGTCGCGGAAGGCATCGCCCGCGCGCTCGCCGATGTCGGCGTCGAGCCGCGATTCGCGATGCTCGCCCCCGAAACCAGCGGCGACTGTGCGAGAACCCGAACTACGAATACTGCGTCCGAGTCGGTCAACTAGCTCCCGCTGAGGTCGTCCACGTGCGCGAGGGCGCCAGCCGTCGCTACATCGAGCGACTCGCACAAAGCGGCCAGCGGCTCGGCGATGTCAAGCCGGCGCCGCTCAGCCCGCTCAGCGGTTGGAGGCAGGTCCTCCGCTGACAGGTGTCACGCGGCGGCCGGCCCGGGCGCCACCTCACTCCTTGCGACGAAGCGATAGAGTGCGAAGAGAGCGAGCGCCATGGCCATGAAGAACACGGCGTTCCCGATGTTCCGCCCCGGCGCGATCGCGAAGGCCGCGTAGATCTCCCCGCCGAACACGACTCGCTGCAGCGCACGGATAACGAACAACGTCACGAAACCGTACACCACCATCTTGTTGCCGAGCGGGTTGCGCGCGGCGGCCGCAGCCAGGATGCCCAAGACGAACATGAAGGCTCCGAGCGGCTTCAAGATGTAGACGAACTGAGGAGTCCAGTCGACCTCGGCTCCGTAGTAGGAGGCCATCCCCGCGGGAATGGCAGACGACAGATTGAGACCGACGCCCACGATGATGTGAAATGCACAGATCATCCACAAGAACGCCTGCAGCGCTCTGAACGATGTGCCCGGCATGTCACCCTCCTTGATGTGGCCTGAGGCCCGTTTCACCGCTTCTGATGTAGGAGTGCAGAACAAAAGCCGCGACCGGCACGGTCAGCGCGACCAGATTGCCGCCGCCGAAAAACCACCAGAAAAGGTCGGAGCGACCCAGATCGCCCAGGAAGTACTGCGTGGTGCGAATGGCCGCACCATAGCACGCTCCGAACATGCCGAAGACGACCGGAGCGTACTCTGTCGCCACGGCTTCGGGGCCGGCACCTTCGGCGTGAGGCCTATTGTAGACGATGATGAAGCCGGCTTTGATTGCGTAAATGTCGTAGATCCAGTTCCACAATGCCAGAACGCTACCGACGATGAATCCGGCGCGCGCGATCTCCCAAACCCACGGCCCAGTCGGGTAAGGCTCCAGACACAGCACGGCCAGCAGGCTGGACGCGGTGCCGAACACGAATCCGTGATGCGGACGAAACCTTCCCAACCTCCAACGGGTGTCGAACTCCCAAAGCCTGAGCCAGTTGGTCCCTATGCCAGGAATGATGTAGGCGAACAGGACCGGCAGGGACAGCGTGAGCGCCACAAGCCGGTGTTCACCGTCGTACCAAAGAAGCCAGAGGTAATAACTGACCGGAAACAGCACCGCCGGGACCACGTACTGGTACACCCGAAAGAACTTCACCACGCTCTCCTTTGGTGATACTCGACTACCCAACCATCACTGCCGGATCCTGACGGAGAAGTCGGGACTATCGGCGTAGGCCTCCGCTCGCGCGTTGATCTTGAAGCGTTCCCTCGCAGCCTCGAAGGACAGGTCCGTGTCGAGAAGGCCGAGATCGTAGGCATACCTGTCAGAGTATCCCGGGAACAGCACCTCGAGGCTGAACGGTATGCGGCGCGGTGTAAGACTGTTGACGTGCTTCACGATGTTGCTCGTGCAGTTGTTCGTCAGGGTATTGTAGTGCTCGGGCCGCTTGCGCAATCGATTGGCGCGGCCCAGCATGGCCACAAACAGTTCCCGGATCTTCGCCCGCGTCGTCTTGATCGGATAGACGTAGACATCGTCGTGCCGGTAGTTGCTTCGTAGCTTGATCACATCTCGCTCGTCGGCGACCACATACATCAACTCGTATTGTCGAAGTAGCCCTTTCACGAAGTGGTACGACTCGCCTTTCTCCTTGCGGGTCTCCACCGAGATGGACAAATATCGATCGCCCTCGAACCCGAAACTGACGAAAGTGTGCGCCGCTCCGCCCCAATCCGAGAAGGGCTCGACAATGTACCAGACTGACTCGAGCCGGCTCAGCTCGAACGTTCTATCGTAGTACGCGGGTTCGTAGACGTCAGGAGTCGTGTAGGATGTATTGCGAATATTATAGACGTGAACCAGATCACCCTCGAACTCGGCGTATGGCAGAACCGCGAAGTTCGCTTCCCAATCCCGGTCGTTGGAGGGTCTCGTAGCGGTGAGCCATGCAATGTAAAGTGCAAAGAGCACCAGGATCACCGTAACAGGTTTGACGGAGATCCCCCTACCCGTGCGAGCGATCAGTCTTCGAGGCATGCGCCAGCCTAGCGGCGGTTTACGTAGCTATGAAGTCAGTTTCTCAGCAGCGAGGATGGAGCGATCTACTAGCTCATCTCCCTAATCCGAACCTCGATCCCCTCGACGCCCTTAAGTAGCTCGAGCAACTCCTTGGTGTCCGTCCGCCCGTAGTGGTACGGATAGAGTATCCGGGGCCGGAACGCCTTCGCCGCCTCCGCGACCATCTCCGGCGTCATCGTGTAGGGCAAGTTCATCGGCAAGAAGGCGATATCGATGTCTTTCAGCGCCTTCATCTCGGGGTGGACCTCGGTGTCGCCGGCGACGTAGACGCGCTTGTCCGCGAACGTGATGACGTATCCGTTGCCGTTGCCCTTCGGGTGGTACGGCTGCCCGCTGTCGCGCATGTGCACGAGGTTGTAGGCGGGCACCGCCTCGATGCCGATGCCAAGTTCCGTCCGCGACTCGTCGTTTCCCATCGCGATCGCACCGTCCACCCTGCCCTCGCAGGCCCGCGAGTAGACCAGGACCGTCCGGTCCATGCGGATCGCAGCGATCGCGTCGGGATCGAGGTGATCGCCGTGCTCGTGCGTGACGAGAATGAGGTCCGCCTTGGGCATCGTGCTGTAGTCAGCCTCGCGGCCCACGGGATCCACGTGAATTACCTTCCCGTCGAGGCTGAACATCAGGGTCCCGTGACCGATGAACGTGATAGTGAGGTCACCGCCGGCGGTCGGGATGACGTCCTCCTGGAACTTGGCTTGTCCACGAACGTCGCTGCTCGCCAGCAAGACCAGCGCGGTCATGGCGAGCGAAAGAGAGAATTCTCGCGTCTTCATGGTCACCTACCTGGAAGGGGAAGTAGCGTTTCCTCCGACAAGCTACGGAGCGCCCTCCTAGTCTGCTACTCCCAATCGATCAGACGTGCAAGCTGCGCCTCGAGCTCGGCGAGACCGACCTCCTCGACCACGAGCGGTAGACCGAGGTCCGAGGCAATACTCCGTGCTTTCTCCAACAGCTCGGGATCGGAGGTCTGGCAAACGTAGGTGATCGAGGTGAACCCGCCGAACAAGGTCGTCTTGAGCGATGGATCGAGGTCGAGTCCCATCTCCTTAGCCACGACCTCATCCCAGCTCCACACCAGATAGTCGGTCAGGAAATAGGTGGTGGGCTCACGCTCTTGAAGACCCTCGAAGCCGCAGCCGCAGTAGATCTCGTAGCAGTGGGCACCGGACAACCGCTCGGCGCCATGCCTTTGCAGCACGCTGTCGAGCTCACCGGCGGTGCCGCAATCGCCGTACGCGACGATGACTTTGCGGTAGCGCTCGCGGATCTCCTGCAGCTGCTCGTCGACGGCAGCGATGATCTTCCAGGGTCGCATGTGGTAGGTCGCCGGGATTCCGTACAGGTCGGCTTGCCAGCCGCGTCGCTCGAGTATGCGGCGCACGTCGGCGATGAGAGCGCCGCACGCGATGACTGCAAATGGCGCGGCCTCGGAGTCCCGCATCAATCGATCAACGACAGGGCCAGCTCTGCCGCGCTCGCCCCGTCGGGCGCGTAGCCGTCCGCGCCGATCTGTTTCGCCCATTCCAGGGTGACCGGCGCGCCACCGACGATGACCTTGACCCCGGGGCGCAGACCGGCGCTCTGGATCGCCTCGACGGCCGCCATCTGCTGCGGCATCGTGGTGGTCAGCAGCGCGCTCAGCCCGACTATACAGGGGCTGTGTTCCCGGGCGGCCGCGACGATCTCGTCCACCGGCACGTCCTTGCCCAGGTCGTGCACGTCGAAGCCCACCGTCTTGGCCAACGTGCCCACCAGGTTCTTGCCGAGGTCGTGCAGGTCTCCCTTGACCGTTGCCAGCACGAGGCGATGCGAAGGTAGTCCCGTTCCCCCGCTTTCCAGCAGCACGGGCTCGACCAACTCGTTGCAACGCGTGAAGATCTTGGCGGTGACTACGACCTCGGGCAGGAACGCTTCGCCGCACTTCCACCTCCGCCCCACCTCGAGCATCGCATCGGTCAGTCCAGACTGCAGGATGACGCGCGGATCGACCTCCGCCTCTAGCAAGCGCCGGGTCGCTTCCAGCGCCCCCTTCTCGTCCTGCGCCAGGATTGCTTGCCGCAGCGACGCCAGCAGATCATCCATGGCCAATGCCACCCTCCTCGCTCTCGTAACGATCCAGTACGCCGCATATCTCCTCGTCCAGCGCCGGGTCCAGGTAATTGGGCCGGTCTCCGTCCAGGATCTCGCGCAGCCGTTCGCCAGCCGCTTCGCGGGGACCCGGGCCGCCGGCGGCCTCCCACTCCGACCACTCGCTGCGATCGAACAGGCGCGGCATCCAGAGCCGCCGCATCGTGTCCAGCGTGTGCTGTTGGCTCAAGAACTCGCCGCTGGGCCCTACCTGCTCGAGGACGTCCAGCAGACCTTTGCCGGCGTCCAGCGGCTCGCCCACCAGGTGGCGCAAGAGACCGAAGGTCTCGGCATCGAGGATCACCTGCTCGGGAGAACACACGCGAGCGCTGTACAGCAGCCCTGCTCCGCAGTGCATGTCCGCCCCGGCCAGAGCGCTCGCCAAACCGGACAGCCCGTTCTCCAGCCCCGCCTGCCAGTCGGGCGACTTGGCGCCGGTGGCGAAGGTGCCGATGCTGGCGGGCAGGTCGTAGCGACGCGCCAACTGCGCCGAAGCCATCTGCAGCAGCAGGTCCTCCGGCCCGCCGCACGCCGCCGCTCCGGTGCGCAGGTCCATGACGGTCGCGCAGGATCCATAGAACGTGGGGGCGCCGGGCATCAGCGTCTCGAGTATGACGATGCCGGCCAACACTTCGGCGTTCGACTGGATCAGCGTGCCGCCCCAAGTGGCCGGCCCCGTCGCACAGGCGATCGGCATCACGACGAAGCCGCACGGCATGCCGGCCTCGGCGAAGACGAGCGCGGCATCGAGGGCGCCGGCCTCGTAAACGAGCGGGCTGGTGCTGCACTGGAAGTTCGAGACGATCGGCCGCTCGCGCAGCGCCGACTCGCCGCCGGCTGCCAACCGAGCGATCTCCACCACGCCGCGGGCGGAACTCGCCGTCGCAGCGGTCATCATCTGGATGTGCTTACCCGTGTTGGCCAGCTGTGCGTGCAGCTCGTGCAGCGACTGGACCGCGGGGGCGACGTCTCCGGCGACGACCGGCTGCCACACGAACCCGATCTCGGGGAGCGCATCCGCCAGTCGCGTGACGGTCGCAACGTCCGACTTGCGGCCGGGCCGCCGCTCGCCCGTGTGCGGGTCGATAATATCGGCGGCACAGCCATCGAGCCCCAGGAAGCCGTTAGTGCCATCCAGTTCCAGGTCGCAACCCGGCGACCGCGCGGCGAGAACGATGCGACGCGGTGCTTGGGCGACAGCGGCCTCGACGAAGTCCGGCGCGAACCGGACTCGCCGTTCTTCGAGATCGACCTGCGCGCCACTCTTTGCCAAACGCTCGAGGGCCGACTCAGATCCGACCTGCACGCCGATCCGCTGCAGCACCTCTAGTGTGCGCGCGTGCACCTCCTCCAGTTCGGCTTCCGACAGGACATCCAGGCGGAGCTTCAGCGGCAGCGAGCGAATCTCCGTGGTCTGGCTCATGGCTCCTCAGTCTAGAGTTCCGTGTCCCCGTAGAGCCGCCATGAGCGGTCTGGAGAAGGCGAGCAGGCTCGCCCAGCCGGTCAACACGCCCGGCGCGAATATGGCCCCGAACAGGATGGCCTCGCCCGTGGACGACGCTTCGGTCCAGACGAAAT
>JBDHHL010000282.1:0-6120 GCA_039589375.1 Gemmatimonadota bacterium
CTCGACTCGTGGCCCAAACCGCGGCCGCGCCTGAGCTACCCACTTGGCAGCACCGGCACGCGCCTTCTTCTCTCCGGATCACTGTGAGATGAAGTTAAAGGCGCCGAAATGCCCTGTCAAAGCAGGGTTTCGCGGCTTGACACGTTCTGCGGCGCGGACTATCCTTAGCGGGTTTTTCCCCCCGGATTACAACATACTTGTTGCGCGGGGACCGAGGGCCGGGCGGCAAGCGGCCTTTTCCATTTTGGCAACAAGCCCAAGGATAACCTGGAGAGTACGTGCCGAACACGAAGTCTGCTACGAAGCGCTTGCGTCAGAACGAGCGGCGACGCACCCGCAACAAGGGCGAGCGGAGCCAGCTGAAGACCGCGATCAAGAGGGTCCGTACGGCGTCCGAGCCCCAAGAGGCGTCGGAAGCCTTTCGTGAGGCGACCAAGCTGATCGATCGGGCCGCCGGAAGTGGGCTGATCCACAAGAACCAGGCGAGCCGTTCCAAAAGCCGGCTGGCCAACCACGTGCGGAAGATCGGCGGAAGCGTCTAACAAGCTGGTTAGCAAAGCGGAAGCGGCATCCCGGGTGATGCTCGCTTCCGCTGTTTTGTCTCTCCGAAAACGGCCCAGGAACTACTCCGCCGGTAACTCCTCTCCGCACTCGGTGCAGTACCACTCTGCGGGATCGTTCGCCGCCGAGCAATGCGGACAGATGATCGTCTGCGGTGTGCCGCTTCCACGTTGCTCGAACAGCGCGAAACCTTCCGACTCGTCCTCACTACCCAGCGATAGCGATTCAAGGAACGCGAGTTCATCCCCGACGGCCGCCTCTCCGCCCTCAGGCTCGGGCTCGGGAGCCGGCGCAGGCTCTGCAGGCTCGGCCGGTGCACCTTCCACCGGCGGCGGTTCCGAGAGGATGTCACCGAGGTCCTTGTCCTCCAGCACCAGTTCGCCTAGGGACAGATAGCCCTCATCCGGTCCGGCCACCTCGGGTTTAGCCGGCGCTTCGAATACCGGCTCCGGCTGCGGAGGCAGCGGCTCGACGACGGGGGGCGGTTCCACGAACATCTCCGGTTCGAGAACCGGCTCCCGCAGAAATTCCACGACCGGCTCGGGCGGAGGCTCCACGACCGGCTCGGGCGGAGGCTCGACGACCGGCTCGGGCGGAGGCTCGACGACCGGCTCTGGCGGAGGCTGCACGACCGGCTCGGACACCACCTGCTCCAGCAGTGGCTCGAAAGCGGGCGGTTCCGGCTTTATTTCAACCCGTACCGGCTCTGCGGCCTCGACCTCGATCACCTCGGGCGGCAGCGTCGACGTCACCGGGCCTGGTTCGGCCTCGACGGCCGGTGGCGGTTCCGGCATCGGTGGCGGTTCCGGCATCGGTGGCGGCTCCACCGGTGGTGGCTCCGCCGGTGGTGGCTCCGCAGGCTCCGGCTCGACGGGAGACTTCTCCTCGGTTCGTTCGACGAGCGCGACGATCTCCCCCAGCCGGTCGATCTCGCCGCGAACGCCGGCTATCCGGCCTTCCGTTTCCTGGAGCGACGTCAGCAACTGGCTCTCGAGGTCTCGCCAGTCGGCGTCGTCGCCGTACTCGCCCACGACGTGACGGAGCCGTGCCTCATCGAGCTCCTCCGCCTTGCTCGATCGCTCCTCGTCCAGTTCGGCGACCTGCTGCTGCAACTCAGCGAGCTTGCCCTTGATTGAGTCGCCGTGCGACTGCAGCCGCCCGATGACCTCCTCGAGGCGCTGCTCGTAGTCACGGCGGACTCGCTCGTACGCCTGCCCCGATGTCTCCGACCTCTGCTGCTCGAGGCGCTGGAGCCACGACTCGAACTTCTCGCGGTCCTTGAGAAGCTGGTCTACTTCGCGCGATACATCGTCAGCCATCTTAGCTCACCTCGACACTCGCCGGTGTGGCCTACCGTTCACCCGATCGGTCATAGACCGGTCGGCCACCCACCCAGGTCATTACGACCCTACCCACGAGCTCCTGCCCAGCGAACGGTGTGTTATGGCTCAGGCTGAGGAACTCGTCCGGTCGACAAATCCAAATCTCTTCTGGATCGAACACGACGACATCAGCGGGCGAACCCTCCGCCAGCGTGCCAGCGGGCAGCCCCGCGATCTGCGCAGGTCGCAGCGAGAGCCGCTCGATCAGCTCCGTCAGGTCGAGCCGCCCGGTGACGACCAATTCGCGAATGCAGACGCCCACCGCCGTCTCCAGCCCGACGATGCCGAACGGCGCGTCGTCGAACTCCCGGTCCTTGTCCTCGTAGTGGTGCGGGGCATGATCCGTCGCTATGCAGTCTATCACGCCCTCGGCGAGCGCGTCACGAACCGCCTCCACGTCGGATGCGGACCTGAGCGGCGGGTTCATCTTGGCCTCGGTCCGATACCCGCGAACCGCTTCATCCGTCAACGACAGGTGATGGGGCGTCACCTCGGCGGTGACGCGAACGCCCCTAGCCTTGGCGGCCCGTATGATCTCGACCGCGCCGCGGGTCGACACGTGTAAGATATGCAGATGGCCGCCCGTGAGTTCCGCAATCACGCAGTCCCTGGCGACCGCCGCGTCCTCCGCCGCGTTCGGGATCCCCGGCAGGCCGAGCACCGTCGAGACGCTCCCCTCGTTCATCACTCCGTTGGCGCTCAGGCCTAAGTCCTCGCTATGGGAAAAATAGGGGATGTCGAAAGCGAGCGTGTACTCCATCGTGCGGCGCAGCAATCCGGAGTCCCACACCGGGCGCCCGTCGTCTGTCACAGCGACCGCGCCCGCCGCCACCAGTTCGCCGATCTCCGTCATCTCCTCGCCTTTGAGACCGACCGAGACCGCGCCAACCGGATAGACGCGCGCGAAACCTGCACGCTCGCCTTCGGCTCGCACGAAACCAACGGCGGCGTGATCATCGATAGGCGGCCGGGTGTTCGGCATCGCGCAGATCGAAGTGAATCCCCCCGCAGTCGCCGCTCGCGCTCCCGACGCGATCGTCTCCTTATGCTCGTCGCCCGGCTCTCTCAAATGCACGTGGAGATCGACGAACCCAGGCGCGACGACCAGGCCGCTCACGTCAACGGTCTCGCCGCCCTTAGGCACATCCAGATCGCGGCCGCTCGCCGCGATCTTTCCGTCGGCAAGCAGCAGATCGAGCCGCTCGTCGAGCTTCCGAGATGGGTCGATGACCCGACCGCCCCGCAGCAGCACCGGCCGACTCACGTCGCCCTCCCCGTTTTTGCCGATTCCGCGCGGTCTGGCGAGCCCCCGGAGAGGAGGTAGAGGATCGCCATGCGCACTGCTACGCCGTTCGTCACCTGCTGCAGTATTACCGAGTGCGGCCCATCAGCAACGTGCGAATCGATCTCGACGCCTCGATTCATCGGACCGGGATGAAGGATGAGAATCTCGCGCGGGGCCTTCTCGAGTCTTGCCACGGAGACGCCGAAGAAGCGGTTGTACTCGCGGAGCGACGGGATGTAGCCGGCTTCCATTCGCTCCAGTTGAAGCCTCAGCACATTGAGCACATCGGACCACTCGATCGCTTCCTCAACCCGCTTGAACGTGTGGACGCCTAGCTCATCAATTCCGTGCGGCACCAGCGTGGGCGGTCCGCAAACAGCCACTTCGGCGCCCAGCTTGAGGAGCCCCCAGATGTTCGAGCGGGCCACACGCGAATGGCGGATATCGCCGACTATACAGACCTTCTTCCCTTCTAAGCGGCCCAGGTGGTCCCGAATCGTGAGCATGTCCAGCAGACCCTGAGTCGGGTGCTCGTGCTGGCCATCGCCGGCATTGATCACGTTGGACGGGATCCGGTCGGCGAGGAACTGTGCGGCGCCGGACGAGCCGTGGCGGATAACCACCATGTCGATCCGCATCGCTTCCAGGTTTCGGGCCGTGTCGACCAGACTCTCGCCCTTCACTATTGACGAGCCCGAGCCCGAGATATTCACCGTGTCGGCGGAAAGTCTCTTCTCGGCGAACTCGAAGGAGACCCGGGTGCGGGTAGAAGGCTCGTAGAAGAGGTTGACGATGGTCTTGCCGCGGAGCACGGGGACTTTCTTGATCGTCCGCTCGCTGATCTCCTTGAAGGGCTCGGCCACGTTGAGGATCGTGGTGATCTGTTCCTTGCTGAGCTCCTCGAGCCCCGTGAGGTCCTTTCCGAATTCTACTGTCTTAGTCACCCTATCCCGTCTTGCGAAGTTCGACAGAGAGCCGGCCGTCCTGTTCGGGCACGAGCACCGCGACATCCTCCGCCGGCGTGACCTCGAAATGGCGGCCGACGAAGTCGGGTTGGATCGGCAGTTCGCGCCCGCCGCGATCAACCAGCACGCAAAGATAGATTCGCGCGGGCCGCCCGAAGTCGGCCAAGTGATCCATCGCCGCCCGTGCCGTTCGCCCGGTATAGCACACGTCATCTATGATGACGACGGTTCGGCCTTCCACGTCGGCCGGAATGTCGCTGGCCCCGATTACCGGCCGGGGGCCAATGACGCTGAGATCATCTCTGTAGAGCGTGATGTCGAGCGTGCCGAGCGGGACCTTCTGGCCTTCGCCCTTCTCTATCTCTTCCGCGATTTGGTCAGCCAGCTCAACGCCCCGGCGATGTATGCCGACCAGCACCAGGCTGTCGGTCCCGGCGTTTCTTTCCACTATCTCGCGGGCCATCCGCGCGATAGCTCGCCGGACGGCTCGCTCGTCCATCAAAACTGTGGTTGATTTGTCGGTCTGCACCTGTCTCCCCCGTACCACCCCTCATCGCTAGGCGGGTCGTCGCCAGTATAGCGCCTTTTCTGTCGTAGTGTCAACGTGTTAGGTGCCTCCGAGCTGGTCCAATCGCTAGCGCATCTCTTTACAAGGTACCGCCGTTCTCCTAACATTTCCCGGCCTTCAGACCCGAACCCACGCTATGCATAGAATCGCAACGATCGTACTGCTTACGCTGGTCGCCCAGATCGCTCCACAGCCGCTGGATGCCCAGGAGGCCGCCCGGTTCGAGGTGAGCGGCCCCAAGACCGTACTGACGCACGTCCCATTTCACATCGGCTTCACGGCCCCGGACCTGCCGCAGGCCGTCGCCTGGCGTGTCACCAATCGCCGCGGCGAGTTGCTGGCCAGTGGTAACGCGGAACCGGGTGCCGAGATCGAGGTGCCGGACCTGATGATCGAGGGGCGAGGCGACCTGCCACTGGCGATTTCTGCAGCGGACGGCAGGGCCGAGTTGTCACCGATCGCATTGCCCGGGTGGTTCAGCATCCTCCCGCCTCTGCTGGCGATCGCCCTCGCCCTCCTCTTCCGCGAGGTCGTCATCTCGCTCTTCGCCGGGATCTGGCTGGGAGCGTTTTTCGTGGCGGGTTTGAACCCGATCGCCGCGACGCTAAGAACGATCGACCAGTTCGTCGCGCCAGCCCTCGGCGATGTCGACCACGCCGCCATCGTCATTTTCAGCCTGATGCTCGGCGGCATGGTCGGGCTGATGGGACGGAGCGGAGGAACACACGGCATAGTCGAGGCAGTCGCGCCATTGGCGACGAACCGGCGCCGCGGACAGCTCGCGACCTACCTGGCCGGCCTCGCGATTTTCTTCGACGACTACGCCAACACCTTGATCGTCGGTAACACGCTTCGGCCGATCACCGACCGGTTGAGGATATCACGAGAGAAACTGTCCTACCTGGTCGATTCCACAGCCGCGCCGGTCGCGGCGATAATCTTCGTGTCGACCTGGGCCGGGTACGAGATCTCGCTCATCGCCGATGGACTTCAGGCAGCTTCGACTCAGGTCGCGGCATCCGACGCGTTGCTGGCGTCGCGCCTCGGTGGGGCGAACCCGTTCACGGTGTTCATCAATAGTATCCCGTACCTGTTCTATCCGATCCTGGCGCTGTGCATGGTCTTCCTGGTGTCGTGGACGCAGCGCGACTTCGGACCGATGCTGTCAGCGGAACGTCGCGCCGCCCGAGGCGATGGCCTGTACCGTGATGGTGCCATGCTCATGGTCGACACGAGCGCCGAACTGATGGCGCCGAAGGAGGACCAACCGCGCCGCTGGTACAACGCCGCGCTGCCCGTTCTGTCGGTCGTGGTGGTGGTGCTGCTAGGCCTTTACATCGACGGGCGGTCGAGCCTGGG
>JBDHHL010000283.1:0-6111 GCA_039589375.1 Gemmatimonadota bacterium
CGATGCGGACCCCTATCTCGCGAGTCCGCTGGCTGACCACGTAGGAGATCACACCGTAGATCCCAACGGCCGCGAGCAGCAAAGGCGACGGCGGCGGCTATGCCCAGCATCACCAGCGTGAAAGAGGTGCGGGCCATAGAATCCCACAGGAGCTCGTTCAGGGTCTGCACGCTGGTGAGCGGCTGGCTGGGCAGGATCGACCGGACGGCATCCTTTGTCTCGCGCAGGAAAGCGGCGGCCCCGACCCGCGGGCTCCGAATCGCGTAGCGCTGTGTCCGGGTCACGAACGGTGCATCGCCGCGTTGCTCGGCCCAGAAGTCTTCCAGCAACATTGGCCAGTAGACAACCGCCACCGGATCCTGGGTGATGCCATCGTCCCGGACATCGCCGGCCACTCCGATGATCTCCCGCCAGCTACCCGGGGCCATCCCCTTTCCGATCCGCCTGCCGATGGCGTCGGCCGGGTCGCTCCAGTACTCGCGAGCGAAGTTCTCGGTGACCATAATGACCTGGGTTCGGTTACGGATGTCCGCCCATGTGAGCGTCCGGCCGGCGACGATGGGGTTACCCATCGCCTCGAAGTAGCCGACCCCGATCCACTTGAAGCGCCGGATGGGCGGCAGCTGACCTTCGGAGAGCGGGAAGTCTTCGACGAAGATCGGGTCGTAGCCACCCCTGCCATCCATGGTGACCGAGCTGGAAGAGCCGACCGAGAGCACGCCCGGGACCTCCGCCAGTCGGCGAGCGATGAGTTCGTGGGTCTGAACGACCTCGTCCGGGCGGAGCCTGAAAGCTGCGGACCATGAGACCCGACTCGATCAGCAACACCAGCGCCAGGGTGATCTGCCCGACGACCAGGGCGTTCCGAGTCCGGCCCCGCTCGCGTCCGGGTCCGGACCCGCGTCCTCCCTCCTTGAGAGCGCCGATCAGATCGACGCGGCCCCAGCGGAGGACGGGGAAGAGTCCGAAGACAAGGCCCGAGAATATGGAGATGCCCAATGTGAAGGAGAGTACGATCGGGTCGAGTGACACTTCATCCAGGCGCGGCAGATCGGGGGGCGCGATGGCCACCAGCAGCCGCAGTCCGCCGTAAGCCAGGCCCAGCCCGACGGCGCCGCCCAGAAGGCCCAGCAGAACGCTCTCCACCAGATACTGTCCCGAGATTTGGCGCCGCTTCGCACCGCCAGCTCCCGCTCACGAGATTCGGCTCGCACCAGGAACAGGTTGGCCACGTTAGCGCAGGCGATGAGCAGGATAATGCCCACCGTACCGGCCAGCACCCAGAGCACATCACCGACATCACCCACGATCGTGTCTCGCAACGGCCGCAAGAGCGGCGCCGCCTGCGCTTCTTCCAAGAAGGCGAGGGTCAGGCCACCGGGATACTTCTCGACTGCCAGCGGGACAAGCCGGGCGAGATCGGCGGTGGCCGCCTCGATCGTCACTCCCTCCTTCAATCGGGCGATGTTCGAGTACACGAAGTTGCTGACCGTGAGCTCGCTGCGGTCGAAGCGGTAAGGGAGATACACGGCCGGATCGCGTTGCAGGAAGCGGAGGCCTCTCGGCAGCACGCCGATGATCTCACGGGCCCGGCCGTTGATGTCGATCGTGCGGCCGATGATCCCCTGATCCCCGCCGAATTGGTTCTGCCAATAGGCGTAGCTCAGGATCACCGTGAACGCCGCTCTCGGCGTTACGTCGGAGCCCCTGTACAGGCCGATCGACTCGATGAGCCGGGCCTCGTCCTCGTAGGTGTAGTGGATCGCGGCGGATTGCGGCAGAATCTCCTCGCCGATACCCGGGGCGGAGGAATACGCCGCGACGAGCTGCTCCGGCTTGTCGTAGGGTAAAGGGTCGAGGAGGATTCCCTTCACCAGACTGAAGATCGCCGTGTTCGCTCCAATGCCGACGCCCAGAGTGATGATGACGATCACGCTGAATGCGGGTGACCTACGTAGACGACGTAGAGAATGGCGCAGCTCCCTTAGGAGCTCGACGCCAACCTACTTCGCTGCTGAGGGAGACATCGCTGCCTCCTTACGATCCGCTCTGGCGGGGCTCACGCACCTCTATGTTGCCTAGACGAACCGAGCGCATCAGCAGTTTCATCGCCGCCGTCTGTGATCTGGGCCCACGTGCCGCTATCATGTAGCCATCATCCGTAGGTTGGCGTTGCCGCGCTTGCATCGCCCGGCGACAAGTGCTGGGCATATCGATGGCCGCAGAGAGGAGTTCCGCCATGAGAGCCCTCGCATCGAGCATAGCGTTGCTGGCGCTGACGGCGACGGTCGTGAGCGCGCAGCAAGTCGCCGACAGCGCCTTTCACTTGGCCGAGCTCGAACCCGCCTTCGAACCGGGGATGGGCCCGCGTGCCTGCATCGACAGCGGTCACCACAACTTCCACACTGGCGACGGTCGCTACCTGGCGTTCGCGACACTGCTGCGCGACGACGGTTATCGGGTCGGCCAGCACGCCGGCCTCTTCAGCCCGGAGTCTTTGAGCGAGTGTGACATCGTGGTCATCGCGAACGCGACGGCGGAAGCCAACGCCGAGGACTGGTCGTATCCGCACGCGTCTGTGTTCAGCGCGGACGAGATCACCGCGCTCTTGAGTTGGGTTCGCGCGGGCGGATCGCTGCTGTTGATCGTCGACCATTCCCCGTGGCCTGGCGCCAATGGAGATCTGGGCATCCTACTCGGCGCCCACATGCTCGACGGTTATGTAGGCATGGAGATCTTCGGCGAGATGGATGACGATGCCCTCCATCATACCGCACAACTGTTCGAGGTGTCGCTGGATCAGCTTTGCCGGAACTTCGGCGAGCCCGGCGAACTGAGCGACCATGTGATTCTGAGAGGTCGAAACCCCGAGGAGGCGATCACGACCGTTACGACCTTCACCGGCCACGCGTTCCATCCGTCGAGCAACATGGAACCGTTGCTCATCTTGAGCGCCGACGCGATGGGCGGTGCCCCGCTGAGGATGAATTTGCCGGACTCTCAGCCGGAGGAGACGCCTGCATTCCCGGTCGGTGGCTGGCTGCAGGGTGGAGCTGTGCACATGGGACAGGGTCGCGCGGTAGTGCTCGGCGAAGCGGCGATGTGCACGGCGCAGCTGGCCGGTCCCGAGCGCGTGCCCATGGGGATGAACAACCCGCTCGCTCCGCAGAACGCGCAGTTCTGTCTGAACGTCGTCCACTGGCTGTCCGGGTTGCTGGATGAGTGAGCCCTTAGCTGATGCCTGACGTCAGCCCGGATATGAACTCACTTAAGTCATCGCGGAGACACGGTCGATGAACCAGAAGACGTTTCGCGTCGCGGTGAGCCGTTCGGTCAAGGTACTCTCTCTGTTCGCCGCGCTGCTTGCCGCCCACACAATGGCGATCAGCACGGTCGTGGCGCAGCATTCCGCCGCCGACCGTGCGGCCCTGTTCGACTACATCCTGAAGAAGACACTGGAGCGGGAAGCCTTCTCGCCGGTCAAGAATCGGGCTCTCGGTCTAGACGTCGAGCGGGAGATGCTGCGATTCCGCGATGAGATGATCGCGGCGGATACGGACGAGAAGCTCTACTACGCGCTCGTCAAGATCAGCAATGCTCGTAAGGATCGTCATCTGAGGGTCCGCTTAGTGGAAGGTGGGCTCTCGCTGGCAGACACGACGGGAACGACGCAAGAGAATTACCCAGTACCGGGCACGGCGGTGCTGCACGCCCCAATCCGTTTCGCGACGGACTACGGGAGGCCGGGCCAGAATTTCGTGTTCGTGGCAGATCTCGCCCGTGACATAGCAGAGTTCACCGGAGGGGTAATACCCGGAGTAGGCGACAGGCTGGTCGCGGTCAACGGCCGCGCCTTCTCGGAGTACGTAGACCAGATCGAGCCGTATCACCGCTACTCGACCGTGAACGGATTCTCGTGGCAGCTGGCCACGTGGATCCCGCAGAGGAGCTATCAGTTTCCTCGCTCGTTCTATCGCGAGAAGCTTGAGTTGGAATTGGAGCGGGAGAACGGAGAGCGCCATACGCTGGCATTGCCCTACCTGCCCCCCGAGACGATCTCGTGGCACGGACACGGGGGACAGCGGTACCCGGGATTCGAACAGGTCTTCAGCACGCGAACCTTCGATCTACATCTCGCCGCAGGCAAGCCGGTTCTGCTGCTCAACTGGCACGGATTCGCCAGCAGTCTGGTGGACGACGTCGACCGACTCATGGAATACGCCATCGAACACGACCTGCTCGACCACGCCGTGATCGTGGACGCGACCCGCAGTCGAGGCGGATCGCTGGGAGCCTACGCGGTGCGACGCCTCAGCCCGCAACCGTTCAAGACCACCTTCGGCAACCTGCGAATCAGCGATGCCAGCGAGGCGTTCGTCGAGCGTCGGTTGCAGAGATCGCGCGCCGGCGCCTTCAGACCGCGGCCCGGCGAGATCGATGACGGAACGTGGCTGATGGAGTGGCTCGATGGCGATGTGACGAAGGCGATCGAAGCCGGACAACGCTACACCAACAACGTCCCCTTCAAGACGGCGCACCTGCCCCATTACTCTGACGGCATCATTGATCCCGCGGACGTCCACTTCCGCGGCCCCCTCGTCTGTTGGTTCGGTCCTTATGGAGGATCCCATCTGGATCAGTTCGCGTCGATCGTTGTGGACAACAGCCTGGCGTACACGTTAGGGATGCCGGCCGGTGGGTACAGCAACACCTGGGAATGGGAGGAGGCCCTGGTATTCCCGACGAGCAAGCGGCCGGTCGTCGAGTTCATGTGGTCGATCGGTCACACGATACGGCCGAACGGGGAGATCCTCGAGGGTAACCCGGCCCAGGTGGACGAGTTCATCCCCGTCACGCAGGACAACTATCTACAGTACTACGAGCTGTTGTTGTCCCACACGCTCGAACATCTCGGGCTCAAGTGAACAAGCAGGCATCAGAGCCGCGTCCTAGCCTGTACCAGCGCTACCGCCGGCTGTCGCTGGGGGTGAAGATCCTCCTGTTCATGGCGATAGGCGTCGTCGTCGGCCTGGCCGCTGGCGAGCGTGCGATAGTAGTGCAACCGCTGGGAGACCTGTTCATCAGGCTCCTCATGATGGCGGTCATCCCTTTGGTCTTCTTCAACCTGCTGGCCGGAGTGACCAGCCTCAGCGACGTTCGCGCCCTGGGCAGGCTGGGCGGCAAGATCATCGCCTACTACGTCTTGACGACGACCCTGGCGCTGACGCTGGGGCTCATGACGATGCACTTGCTGAGACCCGGCGTTGGGATGCAGCTGACCGAGCAGGTCGAGGCGTCCTTCGGGCAGGTACCCAGCATCACCGAAGTGCTCCTCGGCCTCATTCCCGATAACGTGTTCGCCGCGTTCGCCAGGGGTGACGTGGCCCAAGTCGTCGTGTTCGCGCTGTTCCTCGGCGTGACGACGCTGTTGCTGCCACAAGGGTCGCGCGAGCCGCTGCAAAAGGGTTACAGCGTGCTGGCCCAGGTGTTCCGGAAGTTGGTGGGCATCATCATGTACTTCGGCCCGATCGGGATCGGCGCGTTGACGGCGGCCACCGTCGGAGAGTACGGGCCGGCGATCTTCGGCCCGCTGGGCGTGTTCATCGGGGGCGTTTGGGGCGCCCAGGCGGTCATGGTGGTCGTCTACATGGTTCTGCTCGTGCTTCTTACCCCTTACTCGCCGGTCGATTTTTTGAAGAGAACGGGTCCGCTGTACGCGACCACGGCGGCGACCTGCAGCAGCCTGGCCAGCCTGGCCGTGTCGCTGGACGTTGCCGAGAAGCGTATGCAGCTTCCGCGCAGCGTCTATTCGTTCACGCTGCCGCTTGGCGCACAACTCAACAAAGACGGCACGGCGATCATGCTGGCGGGCGTGCTGCTGTTCACGGCGCAGGCCGCCGGCGTCGAGTTCACCGTGGCTTCGCAGGTCACGATCCTGCTGATCGGGCTGATTCTGAGTAACGGCTCCGGCGGGATCCCCGGGGGAGGCTTGGTGATCGCCCTGCTCTTCGCGCAGGCGTTCAACCTACCGCTCGAGATCGCCGCCATCGTAGGCGGCATCTACCGCCTGATAGACATGGGGAGCACGACCATCAATTGCATGGGTGACAT
>JBDHHL010000284.1:0-6099 GCA_039589375.1 Gemmatimonadota bacterium
CCTCACCGCCTGGTGCTTGGTGGCCGTTTCAAGTTCCTCCAGCCGCTGTCGCAACTCGGTGACGATCTCCCGGCTTAGCTTCGCCTCGAGCGCCTTGAGGGCCACCTCGCAGCCCCTCGTGAGCGCGTGAGCCGTCACGCCAGGGATCGCGCCGCTCGCCGCCCAGACCGCGACGACCTCGAGCCTGGCGATGATGTTCTCCACGCCGTCCATCGGCGGTAGTAGTTTTTCTACGCTCTCGAGTGTGAGTCGCCGCTTCGCTTTGGCCCGACCACCCCGTCTGCCAGCTTCCCTAGCTTTCTCTGGATCGCTGAAGTGTCGTCTAGTCATGTCACATCCTTGCCATCTATCTGTTAGTCTCAGGTTACGTCTCAGGGCACAGCCTGGCCGGAAGCCTTGTAGCACTTGAGCTTCTAGCGGTTGTTGGAACCGCTGCCTAGCTTGTGTCATACGCGCACAGGGCTGTCCGCCTGTGCAGGGCGGTGGGGGTCGCAGCGGCATTGTTAAACGCTGGAGGTATGTCATGCGACGATTCCTCGTATTGGCGACGACGGCTCTTCTAGCAAGCGGGCTGCTCACGGCCTGCGGAGACGATAGTACGGAGCCAACCTCAATCTTCGGCACGTACAACCTCGTAACAGTCAACGGAGAGGAGGTGCCCGTCGAGATACAAGGGTTCGAGATCACCGCCGGGTGGATTCGACTCGACAGTGATAGCACGTACACCATATCGATGACCGTTGACGGTGCGATTCCGGATCCGGGTGATGGGACGTTCACTGTTGATGGGTCGAGCATAGAATTCAGCGGTGACTACATCGGCAACGGCACCATCAGCGGGAATACCCTCACGATTGTTGACGAGGGTAATACGTTCGTGTTTCGCAAGTAGGGCCTGACGCCGCACGGCGCAGATAGCTTCGCGGTCCCCGTGCCGATTGATGTCGGCGGTCAGGAGACTGCAGAAACGAGTTTTTCGATTGATTGCGCTGCGTTGACCGGCTCCTGAGGATGTGCCCTCATTTGTGCCCTGACTGGAGGGACTTAGACGGAAAACGAAAGAAACCGGGAGAAAGGCTCTCCCGGTTTCTTCTACTGATAGCAACGTTTGCAGACTTCGAAGGAATAAGCAGGAAAACTTGTAGCTAACTTGAAAACCGCCGGGGGAAACCCCTTCCGGGTTCGAGTCCCGGGCCCTCGGCCTAGCTGCAGTCGGAGACCCGGTAGATCGTGGTGTCTCGGTAGCCGGTGGCCACCCGATAGTAGCCGCAGAGGTAGGAATCTGTGTCCGCATCTCCGGTATCGACGAGGAGCGGCCGTCCCCTCAGCGAGCTCAGCTTCTCGGCCGTGGCCGCTACGATGATGTTCTGCTTCCCGACCTTCCTGATGACAGCCGGCGAGATCTGCTGGTTCCCCCTTCCGAGGAGGAATCCCTGGCCGCCCACGGGCGTGACAATAAGACTGCACATGCCGTCGCCCATACTATCGAGGATCTCGCGCTCGCTCATGTCCTTCCCGATCAAACGATGCGCGCGGATCATGTCGACGCCGAGCAGGCTGCAGTCGAGGCCCAGCATCTCCATCAGTGGCCTGCACGTGGTGCCCGGACCCACGATGTAGCTACGGTCTTCGGTCATTTGCTCGACGAGTTCCGCGGCGATGGCTTCCTGAATCGCCCGCTCATCAGGTGCAGTGGCTGCTTTGGCGCCTTGGAGCAGGCGTCTGGCATCCGGGATCTTGAGGTAGCCGTACAGGCGCGCCGATAGGATCTCGCGCCGGTAGTCGTCCTCGTTGATGTCCGTCACCTCTGCTTCCTTTGCACGCTGGATCCCTCCCGTAAGAAAGGACTCGGCGACACGACCGGCCGCAGCGGGGCTGGTGGCAAAGACGGCGGACTGGATCTTGACTCCCGCCGGTATCCCGAGGGCGGTATGTGACGTACCGAGGGCGTCGCAGACATCTCTGGCGGTGCCGTCACCGCCGGCGAACAGCAGTAGATCGATGCCGTGCGTCGTCATTCGGCGGGCGGCTTCGGAGGTATCTTCAGGTGTGGTGCGCGGAGACGAGCCGGATCCGATCACCCGTGGCTTGAGCCCGCAAGCTGCGGCTGCCGCTTCCCCCATGGAGCCTCTGAAGGTGAGGAGTTCCAGGCTATCGGCGAGAGGGCGCAGCGCCGCCAGCGCCTGCTCGGTTCGCTTCTCGGCCTGCGGGATGGCACCGAGCCGTTCGGCCCGCCGGAGGAGTTCGGGCCCGTCTGTGCCCTTGAGACCGACGGTGCCGCCCATGCCGGCCACGGGATTGACGATGAGGCCCAGCTTCTTCATCGGGCCGCTCTCTCGCTATGCCCGGACCTTCGCCGCGTCTTTCCCATGCTTCTTAACGAAGGCCCTCCACGTCACGGCCCACTTCTCCGGGTCGTCCAGGCTGCTTTCGTCGATCTTGTGCACGACACTGTTGTGCGGCGCGCGCTTCACTGTCTCCGGCTCCGTCCTCGCTTCCTGTACCACGTGCCGCAGTCCATCCAGGTATTCATCCAACTCCTCCTTGGAATACAACTCGGTGGGCTCGATGGTGAAAGGCTGCGGAACCACGAAGGGATGGTGGCTTTGCCACAGATGGAAACCGAAGTTGGCCAGGCGCTTGACATCTCACCGCGAGGTGAGGGAGAGTAAGCCGTGCCGCTGAGGGTGTGCGATTCGGGGCGCCGGGAGCAATCTGAGCAGCGCCTGGCTACGCTCTATTCGCTGACTCCGTCGGGCAACGGTACCGCCGAAGTCTCCTTCGCAGTCGTCAGGACGATCGAGGAGTTCGTCCGCACAACGCCCGGGACCAGGCGCAGCCCACCGTTCAGCACGCGCTCCAGGTCCTTGCTGTCAAGGCACCTCACCTTGAGCAGGTAGTCGTAGGCGCCGGCGATAACGTGGCACTCCTGGACCTCGGCCGCGGACTCGGCCCACCGCAGGAGGTCCCGTTGATGCGTCGGGCCCGATATGCTGACCGACACGAAGGCCAACAGACCGTACCCCACCGATTCCGGGTTCACCCTGGCCGTGAATCCCTCCAGTACTCCCAGCCGTTCGAGCTTCCGTACACGCTCGGTTACCGACGGCCCTGACATCCCGACCTCGGAGGCCAGCTGGGCCCAGGTGACCCGGCCATCCACCGTGAGCCGGCTCAATAGCTTGAGATCTAAGCTATCCAGCTCTGTTTGCCGTTGTATTGTAGACATACGGCAACGTATTCCTTGCTGTCGTAAGCATCAAGGTCAGCGAGGCTGTAGCGCAGCCTGACCGCCGATATCCTGGCCTCGCCGAGCCACGCGCGGATTTGACATGCTGCGAGGCGTTCCGTTAGAGTGATAGGTCTGCCGATTGATAATGCGACATCTCGGGAGAGCGATCCGCGGCGGTCGCTTCTTCGTGCTGTCCGAACGTTCAGAGGGGAGGAACTACATGTCCCGAGTATTCATCACGACCTTGCTCTGTGGTGGGCTCGTGCTGGGCGTCTGGAGCTGTCAGCGCGAGGAGGGTGCTGAGGCCGAGCAGACGGAGGAGACCACGGCTACTGCGGAAGTCGAGACGATGGCCCTGCCCAACGCGTCCGGCGCGGCCCTCTGGACTTATCTGGAAGCGGCTGACTATCGGGCCAATTGGGAATTGTGGCCGGACAAGGGCGAGCTCTATCTGGGACAGGAGCCACACGGCGCGCTCTTGACCACCTATCTGAATCCGGCAGCGCAGCAGGCCCTCTCTGGCATGACCGGCTCGATGCCCGCCGGCGCGATCATCGTCAAAGAGAACTACATGCCGGACAGCACGCTCGCCGCCGTGACCGTCATGTATAAGGTCGAGGGCTACTACCCCGCGCACAGCGACTGGTTCTGGCTCAAGCGGCTGCCCGACGGCACGATCGAGGTCGAAGGTCGTGGTGCCGGTTGCATCGCCTGCCACAGCGCTCAAGCAGGTAACGACTACATCTTCACCGGTCAGTTGTCCGGCGGGATGTAGCTGGCCATGCTGGCGCTAGGTGCTATTCGCCGTCTCCCTCCGGCAACGGCACCGCGCACGTCTCCTTCGACGTCAACATGACGATGGTTGACTTGGTACGGGCCACGCCGGCGATGGAACGTACCTTCTCCCTTAGCAGCCGCTCCAGGTCCTTGGAGTTCCTGCAGCGCACTTTCAAGAGGTAGTCGTAGTCGCCGGCGACTATGTGGTATTCCTGGATTTCGGGCGTAGCCTCCGCCTGGCGCAACATCTCTGCATGGTGATTGGGGTCGGTCAGCCCCACCGACACGAACGCTAGTAGACCGTAGCCGACTACTTCCGGGTCCACATGTGCGCCGTAGCCCTCTATCACGCCCAGGCGCTCCAGCTTGCGGACTCGCTCCGTGACCGACGGCGCCGAGAGCCCGACATCTGAGGCGAGCTGCGCCCAGGTGATCCGCCCGTCCTCCATCAGGCGGCTCACGATCTTGCGATCCAAGTCGTCAAGCCTAGTATACTGTTCTGTCATAGTCATGAAACATGATTGTCCTTAGAATCGTAAGGATTTCGCGAGCTCGACAGCTGGGACACAGGTGGACCTCCGCATCGACCCGATCTCCGAGTATCTCTGGTTGGGCTTAACCGAAAAGGAGCGTCAAGCATGGAGCGCACGTCGCCGGCTCCCTCCCAGGCGTTGGACAGCGCGCACCGGATCTCCGTCGCTTCCATCGCCGTCATCGCCTTAATCATAGGCGCTGCTCTATCGTGTGGCGAGGCGCCACCCCCGACGGTAGGCGGCATGTTCCGCGGTGGGCCGGACCACCTGGGCGCGTATCCGGCGGCGCCGGAAAACGGGCGCGGAGTGATCGAATGGAGCCTCCAGACAGCCGGTCCTGTGCGCGGGTCAGCACTGGTAGATTCCGCCCTGGTCTACGTCGGCAGCGCAGACGGCGTCTTCTACGCCATCGATCGTCGGACGGGCGCGGAGCGTTGGCGGTATCGCGCCGGTGGCCCTATCCACTCGTCGGCAGCCGCGTGGGGCGATCTCATCTACTTCGGCGATCGCTCGAACACGTTCTACGCGTTGGAGCGAAGCACGGGCCGCGAGCGCTGGCGAGCAGAAACAGGAAGTGACCGACCCTTCGAGTGGGGCAATGAAGGCTGGGACTACTTCACATCGTCGCCGGTCATCTCTGGCGACTTTGTGGTCGTCGGGTCGGGGGATGGCAACGTCTACGCTTTTGATGCCGCCAGCGGGGCCGAGCGCTGGCGCGTGGAGACGGGTGGTCGAGTCCGCGCTTCACCGGCCGTCGGAGATGGCGTGGTCTTCGTCGGCAGCGCCGATGGCGTTCTCTATGCCATCGATCTCGAGACAGGGGCCATCGAGTGGCGCTTCGAGACAGAAGGTGCGTCCAACAGCTCTGCGGAATTCGGTTTCGATCGTAAGACGATACAGTCGTCACCGGTGCTGACCGAGGGCGCGGTCCTGTTCGGTTCGCGCGACGGGAAGTTCTACGCCGTAGATGCGTCGAGCGGCGAGCTCCGCTGGCGCTACGACCACTCGACGCCGTGGGTGGTTTCTTCGGCGGCGATCCACGACGGCCTGGCGGTCGTCGGCACCTCGGACGGCCTTTTCATACACGCGATCAACGTCGAGACAGGCCAGGAAGCCTGGAGATTCGAGACGGGCGACCGCGTATTCAGCTCGCCGGCGGTCTCGGGGGGCGCTGCCTACGTCGGCGTCCATGACGGGCGACTGCTGTCGCTCGACGCGGGCACAGGGGAGAATCGCTGGGCGCTGCACTTCGCTGGCGCCGTGATGTCTTCTCCGGTCGTCTATGATGGCCGCATCTACGTGGGCTGTGATGACGGTCGCGTGTACTCGATCCGTCTGGAGGAGGGGCCGCCGCCGCTTCGGGCGGTTTATTGGGATGAGGAGCGAGTCAACTGGAACACGCTGGCTAGCCACGAGAACGTTCGTGACTACTTCGAGTCGCTCGGGTACAAGGTCGTCGATCGATTCCAACTCTCGGACATCATGGAGTCATCTATCCGGGATGAAGCGCGGAGCGTAGTCGTGTTCGCGATGGACCATCTGCCGGAAACCGTGGCG
>JBDHHL010000285.1:0-6095 GCA_039589375.1 Gemmatimonadota bacterium
ACGCTCCGGCGGCGACGCCTCCCACCTTCTGGGTGACCATCAAGATCGACGGCGGAGCGCTCTCCCCGAAATCTTCGCCCCAGATCTCGTACTGCAGAGCGACGCACTGCCGGAAGTCGTCCTGCGACTCCAGCGGTCGAATGTCGACGCTTACCGCGTCATTCTTCATTGTCCTTCATCGTTCGATATTCGACGTTCTACATTCTACATTCAAAACCCGCTCACGTAGTGAGGAGTACTCCGTCCTCTTACCCTGATCAAGTATACGCCCCACGTGAGTATGGGTATTACATAGACGATGAGGAACAACCACGTGAGCGTGCCGTAGCCGCGCGCGATCAGGCCGATAAGCCCGAAACTCGCCAGCGCCGCTCCCACCACCAACAGGGCCAACGCCACAACGGACCGTAGTAGGTCCGGCATTCGGCGGCCTTTCTCGCGGTACACGGCCGCGATCCGCTCGTTGACCGCGTGGATCATGCCGGTCCCGGTCTCGATCAGCGTGCCGAATAGCACTACTTGATAGACCAACTGTAGGACCGGCGAGCCGAGCGCTCCGAGTAGGTAGTTGGCTGGGACCGGACGATCGAGGATCGCCGGGTATTGCGATGTCATCGCCATGTAGAACAAGAAGCCGGGGATGATGCCGATTAGGCCCGCCAATAGGCCCGCCGTCACCGCCTCGCTTCGTTTCTCGATGTCGTGCAGGCAGAAGAGAATCGCGGGGATCAGCGCCAGGTTGTACGCCGCATAGCGCACCCCGCCGATCGTCCAGCCCGGTTGTGCCTCGCTGCTCGCAAACGCCGAGCCGATCTCGGGGGAGAACGCGATCCACGTCTTTACCAGCACTATGAAGTAGACGATGTAGAGCACGAACGACCAGAAAGCCAGCACGCGCTCGATCGTGGAACTACCGCGGAAGACCAGGAATCCGACCGCCGCCATGATCCCCAGCACCCCCACCACGTACGGCAGCCTGAACGTCTCCTGAAGCATCGAGCCCGCCGCCGCCGCGATCACCGCCAGGACTATGGCGAGCAAGGCGAAGTAGCAGATCTCGTAGGTGAACCAGCCTCGGCCCAGCAGACGGGTGAAGAAGCTCCGGTAATCGGTGCTCCGGAAGACGCGCGCGAACTCGAAACTCGCGGCGCACACCGCGCTCCAGATCAGCGTCGACACGGCCATCGCCAGCAGACCACCCAGCGGGCCGAAGCTCAGGAAGAACTCCACCAACTCGCGGCCCGTGCCGTAACCACCGGCGATCACGACCGATTGGAAGACGAATCCCGGCAGCAGATACTTCCTGAAGAAGGCGGACTTGAACATGGATCTCCCCGCCGGCGAGCGGTTGAGCGTCAAGGATCGCGCACAAGATGCAACAACAGAGCGGCCGGCGCGATGGTGTCGACAGTGACTGCTCCCAGATGGTGAAACTAATAGGCGCTCCTATCTCGTAGGGCTGACGAAGCCGCCTCCGAGACAGTTCTGGAGTTCAGCTGAAGGAGGCCGGCAGCTGGAAACCGGCGCGGGGCAATAGGTGTTCAGGTTTCAGCCAAGCGCCATTTGCGACAAAACATTATGCCTCTGTCCACCAAATATCAATCTTTTAACTGCGATATTTGTTGGACACTACTGACGGGGTTCCCGAGCGATAAGGGTTAGAGAGAGATGAAGAAACGGACCGTTCTGAAAGCCAGCGTAATACCTGTGATATTAGTCGTTGGATTGGTAGCGATGCAGGGACTGGCCTCCACACCGCGGGAGACCAACAAGCGCGAGATCCCCCCAGAGTCACGGGCGGTGGAAACCCAGAAGCTCGTCTTTGCCGACGTTGCCGTGCAGGTGGAGGGCGACGGCGTCGTGGAGTCCGAGCGGACGCTGAACATCGTCTCCGAGGCGAGTGGCCGTGTCACCTTTGCGAAGGCCGACTTGAAGGACGGCACTTTCGTCCGCCAGGGTGAGGTCGTGGTGAAGATCGACTCGCGCGATGTGGAGAACGAACTGTACGGGTTGCGGTCGGACTTCATGAACGCGGTGGCGTCCGTGCTGCCGGAGTTGCGGATCGACGATGCAAACGTGTACAAGCGCTGGTTCGACTACTTCAACAGCCTAGATATCAACAAGGCGATTCCCGATCTGCCCGAAATCACGAACGCGCAAGAGAAGATCAAGGTCAGCACCAAGGACATCATCGGTAAGTACTATACGGTGAGGAACCAGGAGATCCTGCTCTCGAAGCATGTCGTCCGGGCAGCCTTCGCTGGCTTCATCAGCTCGAACGGCGTGATCGAGAACAGCTTCGTCTCGGTGGGTCAGCAGCTATTCACGCTGAGCGATCCGAAGAACCTCGTGGTGACCGTGCCGCTTCTAGTCGAGCAGAGCAAGTCCATCGACTTCTCGCCGGCTCCCAAGGTCACCATCTATGCCGACGAGGGCAGTGAAGAGATGACGGTTGGCCGCGTCACTCGCAAAGAGACGCTGGTAGACCGGAACTCGCAGACCCTGGATGTCTTCGTCACCTTCAAGAACGGCAACCTCAACCCCTACTTCCTACCCGGCAGCTATGTGCATGTGACCATCGAGGGCAAGGTGCTCCGCGACGTGGCGCCGGTACCGCGCCACCTGCTGGACGCTGAGGGCTACGTCTTCACGATGGAGGATGGCACGCTGGCGCGTCAGCCGGTCGATGTAGTGGCCTACCAAGGGGACGTCGCGCTCGTCCGGAACACGGTGCCGGAGGGGACGGCCTTCGTGACCACGATTCTGCAGAAGCCGCTCGTCGGGATGAGCATCCGCTCGACCAACATGCCCGACCTGAACGCCGATTCCGAGCTAGCGGATTCGGAAGAGGGCACGGACTTGGGGTTAGCCGAGAAGGCCGCCGGGACTGAGTCGGCCTCCGCGGGTGGCTGAAGCCGGAGCGACGGCGCGACGCACTAGCCGATCACAAGATGCTGATCATTGGACTTATCGCCTGATACGGGTGCGCATAAATCATGAAAGACGTCATTAACTACTTCATTAAACACTCGGTCGTCACGAACTGGATCATGCTCGCGGTGATGCTCGCGGGCGTCTTCGCGCTCTTCAATCTCGAGCGGCGGCTGAACCCGAAGTTCGAGCTCGAAGAAGTGGACATCAGCGTCCCGTACCCCGGCGCTTCGGCCATCGAGGTCGAGGAAGGGATCACCATAAAGATCGAGGAAGCGCTGCGGGGGATAGAGGGCATCCAGAAAGTCTACTCGATGTCGAGCGACGGCTTCGCGTCGATCAGTGTGGAGATCACGCCCGGCTACGACATGAACAAGGCGATCCAGAACATTCGGAACGCCGTCAACTCGATCAACTCTTACCCGACCGGTGCGGAGAAACCCGTCGTCTTCCAGGAGACGATGTGGAACCGCGCCGTCATGCTGAGCATCTACGGCCCCGAGGACCTGTTCACCCTCAAGCGCATCGTCGAGGAGTTTCGCGACGACCTGCTGGCAACTGGCAAGATCTCCGAGGTCCGGTGGTGGGGGCTACCGCCGCACGAGATCACCATCGAGGTCTCGCCGGAGAATTTGAGGCGCTACAAGCTGACGATCGGTGACATCTCCCAGGCCGTGAGGAACTCGAACCTGAACATCTCTTCGGGTTCCGTGCTCACGGAGCAGGAGGAGATCCTCATCCGCTCGTACAATCGGAAGTACGAGGCCGAAGAATTCGAGAATATCGAGGTCGTCTCCTCCGTCGACGGGACGCGTATTCGCCTCTCCGACATCTCGACGGTCCGAGAGCAGTTGCCGGAGAACGTGTTCTACTCCGAGTACAACGGCCACCGTTCCGTTGGCTTCAACGTGATGTACAGCAATAGCGAGGACGTGATCGAGATCGCCGAGATCACGGATAACCTGGCACGTGAGTACGAAGCGAAGTACGCGGGGCTCGTCAACTTCAACACCTTCATCAAGGATACTGACGAGCTCGAGGAGCGGCTCTCGCTGATGACGATCAACGGGCTGATCGGCCTGGTCTTGGTCCTCACGCTGCTGGGCGTCTTCCTGAACGTACGCCTCTCGTTCTGGGTCGCTTTGGGCATACCCTTCTCGCTGCTCGGGATGTTCTTCGTCCTCTGGCTGCTGGACATCACGGTCAACGAGATGAGCCTGTTCGGCATCATCATGGTGATCGGTATCCTGGTGGACGACGGGATCATCATTGGCGAGAGCATCTACTCGCAATTCGAGAGGTACGGCAAGGGTCCCGTTCAAGCAGCCATCGATGGTACGCTCGATGTCATCAAGCCGGTGACGATCTCAGTCGTCACCACGATGGTCGCTTTCGTCCCCTATTTCTACTTCTACGGAATGCTCGGGAAGTACGTCTGGCAGGTCGCCGCGGTAATCATCATCGCGCTGGCCTTCTCGCTGATCGAGGCCTTCATCATTTTGCCGGCGCACTTGGCCCATTCGCGAGCTCTGCAGAACCGACCGAAGGCTCGGTCTTTTCTCTCCCGCGCTCGCGACAAAGTCAACGGCGTGATGGCCTTTGTGCTGGATCGGGTCTACGGTCCAGTTCTCAGGCTCTGCCTGTCGAATCGCTGGGCTGTGAGCGCCGTGATGATCGCGGTACTCATGGTCATCGCTGGCATGTTCCAGGGCCAACACGTGCGGGCGCAGTTCTTCCCCGAGCTCGAAGCGCCGTACGCGCGCATCCAGGTCGAGGTGCCGGCGGGCACTTCGGCCGAAGTGGCCGACGTCATCCGCGACAATCTGATCGACAAGTCGCTCGCCTTCGCGGCGGCCTGGGATCACCCGAAGAAGGGTGAAGAAGATCCGATCCAGAACTACATCTCGTGGATGAACGGCGGCACCGTGAACATCTTCTTCGTGCTGCCGTCAGCGGCCGTGCGGGACTATGACGTCGGCGAGTTCTCTGACGCCTTGGCCGAGTACATCGGGGAGGTTCCGGAGGCCGAGAATGTGATCGTCGGCGGCTTCTCGTTCGGTGGCACTCCCGTCTCCGTTCGCTTTCAGAGCAGCGACTACGAGCAGCTGCTCATGGCCAAGGAGCTCTTGAAGGACGAGCTGCGCCAGATCGCCGGTGTGAAGGACATCCGCGACGACACACCGCTGGGCAGCAACGAGTTCGTCGTCAGCCTCAAACCCAAGGGCCAGGCGCTGGGCTTCACCGTTCGCGACCTGACCTCGCAGCTCCGCCAGGGGTTCTACGGCGATGAGGTGATGCGGCTGCAGAAGGGCCGCGACGAGGTGAAGGTCTGGGTCCGCTTCCCGAAGGACGACCGCGTCTCCATCGCCCAGATCGAGAACCTCAAGGTGCGGACGCCCACGGGCGACTACGTGTCCTTCAAAGAGGTGGCCGACTATCGCATCGAGCGGGGCCTGCGCCGGATCCGGCACGACGACGGCATGCGCGCTGCTAGTGTCTTTGCCAACCTCGACTACTCGCAGAACGATTTGAACGTCGTGATGGCGGAGGTCAACAGCCAGGTCGTGCCGCGGGTGCTGTCGCAAGTCGACGGCGTGCAGCGCGCCGTCGGAAGCGGCCAGCAGGAGGAAGTCCAGAAGATGCTCGGGTCTATGACTTACACCATGACCCTGGCGCTGGTCGTCATGTTCACGATCCTGCTTTTCCTGCTGAAGTCGCCGATACAGACTCTGATAATCATGGGTCTCATCCCTCTGGGCGTCGTCGGGGCGGTGTTCGGCCACTTCATCGTCGGTATCTCCGTTTCGATTCTCTCGTTCCTTGGGATTGTGGCGCTTGCGGGAATCATCATCAACGACTCGGTCGTGCTGGTGGACCGCTACAACAAGCTGATCGCCAAAGGCGAGGACGTCGGCGACGCGCTGTACGAGGCGGCGATGACGAGGTTCCGGCCGATCGTCCTCACGACGATCACCACCGCCGGCGGTCTCGCGCCGATAATACTGCTCCGCAGCGAGCAGGGTCAGTTCCTGGTGCCAATGGCGGTATCGGTCGCCTTCGGGCTGATCTTCGGCACCTTCTTGACGCTGCTGCTGCTGCCGTCGGCGCTCTACGTCGTTAGCGACCTCAGGTCGCTGATCTTCAGGAAGAAGACGCGCACCGAG
>JBDHHL010000286.1:0-6600 GCA_039589375.1 Gemmatimonadota bacterium
CCTTATACCTTCCCCACCGTGCCCACTGCGCTCTACGATCTCGAGAACGACATCGGCGAGACCACCGATGTCTCGGCGGTTCACCCGGAGATCGTTCAGCGGCTCGATACACTGGCCGACTCGGTGCGCGAGGCCCTGGGCGACCGGTTGACCGATCGGGAAGGTGCGGAAGTGCGGCCGCCGGGACGTCGCGGGTTTGAACGGGCGGATACCGTGACGCATTCGGCCGTAAGCGCGTCCGTGACGTTGACCGCCCCTCCCAGTCCCACGTATCCGGGGCAGGGACCGTCGTCTCTGACAGACGGCAAGTTAGGCAGTCGGGACCACCACGATAGACGCTGGCTGGGATTCGAGGCTGATGACCTGGAAGCGGTAATCGATCTTGGGAAGGCGAGGAAGGTGAGTCGAATCGGCCTCGACTGTCTGCGGGCCCAGATCTCGTGGATCTTCCTGCCGCAGTCGGTGGAGTTCGCGGTGTCGGAGGACGGCAACGATTGGGAGACGGTGCATCAGGCGCCGGTCGTGCTGGAGCCGGATCCCAGAACCGCAACGCTGAGGATAGAGGCCGAGGTCCACGCCGGGCCGGTGCGGTACCTCCGAGTACGCGCGCGGAATCTGGGGCAATGCCCGGAATGGCACCCCGGAGCAGGGGGCAAGGCGTGGCTCTTTGTGGATGAGATCGTCGTGGACGAGGCACCCTAGCCGTTCGTTTCGATGATCATGTCCTCACGGATCAGTATGTCGAATCCGTCGAAGAAGTACCTGCGAAGGTCGCCATCATCCGAGTAGTCCGCGGCGCCCGACGCGATCGCCTCGAACGCTTCACTGACACGCCGTATCACGTCGCTCTTGACCCAGGGGTCGTTGTGCCCGGACAGCACGTAGTCGTACTCGTCGATCAGACTCTCGAGCCTATCGTTCGACGCCATGTAGTCGTTGATGTTCACGTCCGCGCCGAACGCGTAGAGGGGTCCGGGGAAGAAGTGATCACCCGTCCAGAGAAGTCTGTTTTCCCGGTCCAGCAGACAGATGTGTGCGGGCGAGTGCCCGGGAGTCTCGATTACCACCAGCCTCCGGCCACCGAGGTCGATGGTGTCTCCCTCGTCGAGAAGTTTGGTCGGCTCGATCGGCGGGATGGTCCAGCTCGCGCCGTCGAATCCCTGGGGTAGGGGCTTCCACAGATAGTCATCCGTGATGTAACCCTGCAGCGAGGCGTTGTCTCGTCCCTGGCCCAGAACTTCTAGGCCCGCGGGATCGCTCGGCGCAATGATCTCATCGAATCGATACGCGCCGCCTATATGGTCGTAGTGCTCGTGTGTCAGCACCACCGAGACGGGCAGATCGGTCAGCTCCTCCACGACCTGCCGGATATCACCGATCCCGGTGCCGGCGTCGATGAGCGCTCCGCGCTCGGACCCCAACACGAGGTAGCTGATCGCCTCCTCGAACTGGTTCGGTTCGTAGAGGGCGTAGGTGCCTTCGGCGAGGCGGTAGACATCGAACCACTCCTGATAGGTCCCGATCTTCTCCAGTGTGGCGTAGATGGGCCGGGGGTGTACGCGCCACCACTCGCGGGGTTGGATGAGCTCGGATGTACTTTCTTCCTGGGAACACCCGGGGATTGCGGTACCCACAAGCACCATCGCGAGAGCGAGTGTCCAGCGTATCATGCCCATCCCTCCGTTCGATTCTCAGGGCAAGTGATCGCACGGTATGTGAAGTACGACAGGTTGGGCGTCGATGACGTGACAGTCTGGGGCCGAGACACGCAACCCTGCAACCCCACCTGATCTTGCACTGGTCTCCGGGCTGTTCGCGCCCGTATTCTTTAGTCGATCTCACACTCATGGAGGCGGAACGAATGCGGCGCTCAACGGCTGTCACAGAACTGCCACGGGCGATCGGCGCCACCCTGGTGGTGCTCGGCATGCTGTGTCTTTCGACCTGCTCCGATCTTGAGAGCGGGATGGAAGCAGATCTCGTGCTCCTGAACGGCACCATCATCACGCTGGATTCCCAGGACAACATTGCCGCAGCGGTCGCCGTCAAAGACGGCAAGGTGGTTATCGTTGGGACAGACCGCGAAGTCCAGCGATCAGCCGGCCGCGGCACCATGCGAATCGATCTCAGGGGCTCTACGGTCACCCCCGGCCTACTCGATGCGCACGCACATTTCGCCTATGGGGGAACCAGAAGGCTGTATCTACTGGACCTGAGCTATCCAAATGTGAAGAGCGTCACCGATGTCGTAGCTCTCGTGGCGGCTCAGGTCGCTCAACTTGAACCGGGCGACTGGGTTCAGGGAGCTGGGTGGGACGAGGGCAAGCTCTCCGAGTTGCGGTACATCTACGCATCCGATCTCGATTCCGTCTCGGCGGACAATCCCGTCTGGCTCAACCATACGATGGGCCACTACGGTGTGGCGAACAGCCGTGCCCTGCGGTTGGCGGGCGTCGACAGAAACACGCCCGATCCGCCCGGCGGTACGATCGATCGCGATCCCGACGGCAGGCCCACCGGTGTGCTCAAGGAGTCGGCGCAAGATCTTGTATCGAGCTTGATTCCGGAGTTCAGCCCGGAGCAGGTGCGTGCCGGTATTCGGGAACTCGCACGCGAATTCAACGCGGAGTGCATGACGGGCGTGAAAGACCCGGGCATCGGGGGGGATACGTGGGAAGCCTATCAGGATGTTTTGGCTGCCGGCGATCTGACCGTCAGGGTGTTCATCCTTTGGAGTGGCGCGCGCGGGCGCTGGATCATCGAGCGCGTCGGGTCGTTCACCAAGCCGTACGTCTCGACCGGGGACGACCATCTGATCTCCGGTGGAGTCAAGCTCTATCTAGACGGGAGCGGTGGGGCGCGCACGGCCTGGCTGTACGACGATTGGAACAAGGACTTCGACGACCTGGACAAGGGGAATCGGGGGTATCCCGTCAATGATCCGGAGCAGGTCAGAGAGCGAATCCGCATGTTCCACGACGCAGGTCTTCATGTGAGCGTCCACGCGATCGGTGATCGAGCGATCGACTGGGTAGTGGATAGTTACGCGTCCGCTCTGCGAGCGAATCCCGTTGCCGGGCTGCGACACGGGATCATTCACGCCAACATCCCGACCGAGCGCGCCATCGATCTAATGGCGGAGTTGCAGCAGACCTACGACGCGGCCTATCCGGAACCCTCCGCCACCTTCATGTGGTGGATCGGCGATACCTACGCCGGCAACTTCGGGCCCGATCGGTCGCGGCGATTGAATCCGTTCCGGACTTACCTGGAGAAGGGCGTTCGCTGGGCACAGGGATCCGACTACTACGTCACGCCGTTCGCGGCGCGCTACGGTCTCTGGGCGTCTATCGTCCGTGAGACGCTGCTGGGGGTGTATGGGCCGCATCCCTTCGGGAAAGACGAATCGATAGACATCGGGGCCGCGCTGCGCTCGTATACCATCTGGAGCGCCAGGCAGATGTTCCTCGAGGACAAGATCGGCTCGATCGAAGTGGGCAAGTACGCCGATCTTGCCGTATGGGACAGAAACCTCTACGACGTGCCTGCAGCCGAGATTCGAGATCTGCGCTGCGAGATGACGGTGTTCGACGGCCGAATCGTCTACCGGAATCCCGAGGCGGCGCTCACGGTTAGATAGTCTGGTGCGGCCCCAAATGGATGAATGGGGTCGAGAGGAAGTTGGGTGGCGCCGGGAAGGCCTTTGATCCTGCCGCTCCGCTTCGCGCCCACAAGTCATATTCGTTGCAGGAGGAGCCAATCGTGAGGTACGTCGTGACATCGAAGGCCACGGGCACTTCATGAGCCTGAGCGAGGTCAGTCCGCAGAACCCGGTCATGTTGATCCATGTGAGCGGGCACGGCGTCTTCGTCAATGCCAGTGCCCTGCGGTCGATCAACGTGTCGCGCGGTTCGCCCGATCCCGAGGGAGGTGAGTTCGTGCGCGACGCGCAAGGCGAGCCGACCGGGATGCTCCGCGAGGCCGCCCAAGATCTTGCACGGGCCGCGGTGGCCGAATACCACAGCAGACGTTCGCCTGAGGAGATCGAGGCGGAGCTACGCCGACAGGTTGAGTTGGCCGGTGCCGAAGCCCTCGCCAACGGGATCACGACTTTCCATGACATGGGTGAGTCGTTCGAGATCATCGACCTACTCAAGCGGATGGCCGATGAGGGCAGCCTGCCGCTGCGACTTTACGTGCATGTGGAGGAGCCCAGCGAGGTGATGCGGGGCCGATTGGCCGAATATCGCATGATCGGACACGGCAACGGATACCTGACGGTCCGCGCAATCGGCGAGAAGGTGCTCGACGGCGCCTTGGGCACGCACGGTGGCTGGCTGCTGGAGCCCTACAGTGACCTGCCGCGAAGCACTGGATTCAATGTCATCCCGGTAGCGGACATCGAGAGATCGGCCGAACTCGCGGCCCAGCACGGCTACCAGATGGCGATTCAAGGGATCGGGGACCGGGCCGTGCGGGAGCTGCTGGACATCTACGAGCGAGCCTTCGCCCGAAACCCGGACCTAGCGGACTTCCGCTGGCGGATCGAACACTGTCAAGTGATCCATCCGAACGACCTGCCCCGTTTCGCCCAGCTTGGGGTGATCGCATCCGTGCGTGGCGTGTTTGCGACGTCGGACGGGCTTTGGGTCATCGGGCGCTTGGGTGAGGAGAGAGCTCGGGAGCGTGGATACCTGTACCAGACCCTCTTCCGCTCCGGGGCAGTCGTCGTCAACGGCACCGATCCACCGGTCGAGAACATCGATCCGATCGCCAACTTCTACCGTTCGATCACTCGGGTGATGGCTGACGGGTCGGCCTTCTTCCCGGAGCAGCGGATGACACGGGAACAAGCGCTGGCGTCGTACACGGTCAACGGTGCCTACGCCGCGTTCGAGGAAGATCTCAAGGGTACGCTGAGCGCCGGGAAGCTGGCGGATATCACCGTTCTCTCTCGGGATATCATGACGATCCCGGAAGCAGAGATCCTTGATGCGGAAGTGGTCTACACGATCATCGACGGGAAGGTGCGTTACTCGCGCCAGGGAAGACGCTAACCGTTATCGCTTCGTGTTGCCCGTCTGGCCGCCGTGACGCATGATGGGCTACCGGGGACGTGGCACTGTGTGACCACGAGGTTAGCGCTGGGGAAGGGACCAATGTTCAGTGGGACGCCCGAGTTCTACTCGCTGCTTGTGTTCGGTGGCCTCTCGATTGTCCTGCTCGCGGGCGTCCTGAGTCCCTCGCGGCTTTCCCCACCGTCCTATTTCCGCTACCTGTGGGTCTTCTTTCTGTTCTTCACCGCCTGCGAATGGGTTTCCTTTTCCGCCGCCGTCTGGATTCTGGCGCTCCTCTCTTTCCTGGCCCTGCGGGAGTACTTCTCGCTGGTCGACATCCGGCTCCAGGATCGCTGGGGAATTCTGGGGGCCTACCTTTCGATCCCGTTCATGATCTACATGATTCAAATCGACTGGTACGGCCTCTTCATCATTTCGATTCCCGTCTATGCCTTTCTCGTCGTGCCCTTCTTGGTGGTTCTGGGCGGCGAGGTCAAAGGTACGGTCTTCTCGATCGGTGCCCTCGACTTCGGCCTCTTCCTCTTCGTCTATTGCATGGGGCACATCGGCTACCTCGCCCTGTTCTCAACCTGGATGGCGGCGTTCCTGATCATCGCCGTCGCCGTCTTTGACTTGGTAGACTACTTGTTGCGCGAGAAGGCCGGAGCCGGCCTCAAATCCGCCCTCGTCAAGTTTCTCGTCGCAGCGCCGCTGACGGTTGCCGTCGCGCTGCTCATGTCCCCGTGGACCACCATTCCGGCACTTCACGCCACAATGCTGGGCCTGTTGATCCCAGTGCTGGTTCTGGTTGGCAATTTCACCATCACCGCCATCGAGTCCGACCTCGGCATCGAGAGAACGCGACTCCAGCCGGGTAGGGGACAGATCATACATGGAACCAGGTCGTTTCTCTTCGCGGCACCCGTGGTCTTCCACTACATCCGGTACTTCCTGAGATGAAGAAGCGGCGCAGAGTACTGTCGCTTCGCTTGCTGATCCACCTTCTGCTGCTGCGACCTCTGTTTTGGACCGCTTCATCCTGGTCGCCAATCACAACAGCCATCTGGACACGTTGCTGTTGTACTCGGTTCTTCCAGTCCGGCAGATCCTCATGACCCATCCGCTCGCGGCTCGGGACTACTTCTCTAGGCACCGGTGGCTGTTTGCTGCGGTTAACTACCTGTTCCGCCCGATCTGGATTGATCGTCTCCAGAAGGAGGGCGATCCCATCGCGGAGACCCTCGAGATCATCGACCGGGGCTGTAGTGTCATCGTCTTCCCCGAAGGTACGCGGGGGAAGCCAGGGCAGATCCAAGAGTTCAAGACCGGCGTCGGCAGGCTGGTGGAACGCCGGCGCGATGTCCCCGTCGTTCCGGTGTTTCTGCTCGGCCCGGAAAGGTCGCTGCCCAAACGAGCACCGTTTCCCTTGCCGCTCTGGAACCACGTGATCGTGGGCCTGCCCCAACTCCTCAAGGGAGAGAGCGGGGATGTCGCACGCTCGCTGCAGATGTCGATCGAGAACCTGGCGCGCACGGAATCTGCT